>NZ_DKSP01000194.1:28789-34844 GCF_002472745.1 Sphingobacterium sp. UBA7253
TTTTTTATTTTCATTAATTATTCATTTTCCTTGCAAAAAATGAATAATAACCTTACTTTCAGGATGAAAAAATGATTTAATAGACCAAATTTTATACAAGCTCTCAAATTGAGGGAAAACCTAATAGTGATATAATGACTATAATCCTCATTGTAATCAGCATTTGTTTGCTTATCCTTTGCATAACTTATTTTAAGATCAATGCCTTTCTCGCTTTTTTAGTTGTTTCCTTATTCAGTGGACTTTGTTTGGGTATTCCACCGGCACAGTTGGTGGGGACAGTTGAAAAAGGTGTTGCAGGCGTTATGGGAAGCCTGACTTTAATTATTGTATTGGGCGCGATGTTAGGGAAAATTGTAGCTGAAAGTGGGGCCGCCGAGATAATTGCTGAGCAAATGGTCCGCCTGATGGGAGAGCGATACCTGCAGTGGGGGCTTATGTTGACGGGGTTTATCGTTGGAATACCGCTATTTTATGGAATCGGATTTGTCTTATTAGTTCCCTTGATATTTTCGATTTCCTACCGCTATAAGTTGCCGACAGTATATATTGGATTACCGATGCTGGCAGCCCTGTCTGTAACGCATGGTTTTATTCCGCCGCATCCTTCGCCGGTTGCATTAGTTGCCCTGTTTCACGCTGATATGGGACTGACTCTTATCTATGGTCTTTTGATCGCCATACCTGCTATTATTTTGGGTGGGCCAATTTTTGGAAGAAGCCTCAAAAATATACGGGCAAGTCAGGAATCAATTTTTCGCGAGAAAGATCGTTCGGAGTCAGCGCAGTATCCGCGCCCGACAGTGGGAGTAAGTTTGGCTGTTGCCTTGCTGCCGGTATTGCTCATTGTCTTATTTACATTGCTTCCTTATTGCTATCATACAACCAATATAGCGCTGCAGCAGGGAGTTAAGTTTATCGGCAACCCTACCGTTGTTATGGTTATTGCGGTCGGTGTAGCAACCTATTTATTAGGATTGAAATTGGGACTATCGATGGCCAATGTGATGACAATCTATGAGTCTGCGGTGAAAGATATTGCCATGATTCTATTGATTATTGCTGGATCGGGAATCTTTAAACAAGTTATGGAGGACAGTGGAGTTAGTCTGTTATTGGCCAATACCCTGCAGCAGCTCCCCATTTCACCTTTACTGTTGGCTTGGTTAATTACAGCTGTTATCAGAGGTTGTGTCGGCTCGGCCACAGTAGCCGCCTTGACAGCCGCTGGTGTTCTGCTACCTATTGTTACAGGGGGAAAAGCGGACCCTAACCTTATGGTATTGGCGATAGGAGCCGGAAGTCTGATGTTCTCCCATGTCAATGATGCCGGATTTTGGCTATTTAAAGAGTACTTTGGCCTAAGCGTAAAGGATACGTTATTTTCCTGGTCGATCATGGAGGCGATTGTTTCCATTGTTGGGCTCCTTGCTGTTTTACTATTGCAATTAATTTTATATTAGCTATTATTTTAAACTTTAAAATCGTTAAAGATGTACAACGCAGACGAACAATTCGAAAAATTAGGTTTGACATTACCTCCAGCACCGGCACCTAAAGGTGTCTATAAACCATACGTCATTGACGGCAAGTATCTGTATCTTTCTGGTCATGGTCCCGTACAAGATGATGCTGCATTAATTATCGGTCGCATTGGAAGTGATATCAGTCCTGAAGAAGGCAAACTTGCAGCGAGACAAGTAGGCCTAACCATGTTGTCGACCATTAAAACCAATTTGGGCTCATTGAACAAAATCAAGCGTGTGATCAAGGTATTGGGTATGGTCAACTGTACCTCGGATTTTCTTTATCATCCAGGTGTAATTAACGGCTGTAGTGAACTATTCGCTGCGGTTTGGGGAGAAGAGAATGGTATTGGAACACGTAGTGCAGTTGGATTTGGATCTTTGCCCGATAATATTCCCGTAGAAATCGAAGCATTATTTGAATTATACTAATCGGAATTGTATGGAAACTTGGTGCCATATACATGATGTTGATCAGGTCGATTCGCCAGCCTTGCTGGTCTATCCTGATCGCATTGTCAAGAACATAGACCGCGCTTTACATATTGTGCATGGGCGGGCTGATCGATTGCGGCCGCATATCAAAACGAACAAGTGTCGGGAAGTATGCCAACTGATGATGGATAAGGGGATTACAAAGTTTAAGTGTGCAACCATTGCAGAAGCTGAACTATTGGGTGTTATCGGTGCAAAAGATGTTTTGCTGGCATACCAGCCCGTAGGGCCAAAGATAGATCGTTTTTTGAATCTTGTAACCGCCTTTCCGGAGACACATTTTGCCTGTCTTGTGGATCATGTCGATGCAGCACAGGAGATTTCAAAGTGGAGCTTGTCGAAAGGCTTACGCAGCGCTGTTTATCTGGATGTTAATATTGGCATGGGCCGAACAGGATTACCTTTAGAAGGGATTGAGCGTCTCGTTATGGATATCCATCTTTTGGAAGGTATTCAGTTGGTAGGTGTGCATGGTTATGACGGTCATATTCATGATAAGGATTATAAACTTCGCGAAAAGCAATCCCAACATTCATATGGTATACTCGAAACTGCCTACCTTATGGCGCAGGTGTCCACTTCTAAACCTTTGACTAAAGTTATTGGCGGTTCGCCAAGTTTCCCTTTTCATGCTGAACGCAGCGATGTAGAATGCAGTCCCGGAACGTTTGTGTTTTGGGATTTCGGCTATGCCGAAAATTACGCAGAACAAGATTTTATGCTTGCGGCGGTACTTTTGACGCGTGTCGTTTCTATCGTTGATCACAAGCACCTTTGTTTGGACCTGGGGTATAAATCAGTTGCATGTGAATCGCCGCAACCCCGCGTCAAGTTTTTCGATCCGCGTATTGGCGAAATAAAAATGCAGAGTGAAGAACATTTGGTCGTTGAGGTAACAGATAGTGCCCAGTTTAACTTAGGCGATGCGCTGTATGCCGTGCCACGACATATCTGTCCGACAGTAGCTTGTTATGGCGAGCTTCAAGTTGTCTATGAACGGCAGGCAGATCAAATTTGGACTGTTTATGCGCGAAATAAAAAAATAAATTATTGATATGTATGAATTTGAAATGCCATTTTTGGTCGATGCACATTTGGATTTGAGTATGAATGCCATGGAATGGAATCGGGATCTTCGATTGCCGATTACTGAACTGAACCGTAGGGAAAAGGGGATGGATGACAAACCTGATCGGGCTAAGGCAACAGTCACTTTTGACGAATTGCGTCGTGGTCATGTTGGTTTGGTTGTTGCTACACAAATCGCTCGATTCGTAAAACCCGATAGCCTATTACCAGGCTGGTACTCACCGGAACAGGCATGGGCGCAAACACAGGGTCAGCTTGCATGGTATAAAGCAATGGAAGCCGATGGCCAAATGAAAATGATCTGTACAAAAACTGATCTGGACCAGCATTTGGCGCTCTGGTCAGAGGGGGGCGATCATGCCGATAAGCCAATCGGGTACCTGCTGAGTCTGGAAGGTGCCGATTCCATTGTGGATATCAGCTATCTCGAAACAGCTTATAACTATGGTTTAAGAGCGATTGGACCAGCACATTACGGGCCAGGTAGATATGCCAACGGAACAGATTCATCCGGCAAGCTTAATGAGCAGGGAATAAGGTTGTTGCAGGAAATGGAGCGATTGGGGATGATATTGGACGCGACACACCTAAATGATGATGCTTTTTGGGATGCTGTACAACGTTATCAGGGTGCGATTTGGGCCAGTCACAATAATTGCCGCAAGTTTGTGGACCATAATAGGCAGTTCAATGATGAAATGATTAAGACACTTGTGGAGAAAAAAGCAGTGATCGGTGTAGCGCTTGATGCTTGGATGATGGTACCGAATTGGGTCCGCGGTGTATCCGACCCTAAAACAAGCAATTGCTCCATGGATATCATGGCCAACAATATTGATCATATTTGTCAATTGGCAGGAACTGTCGATCATGTTGGGGTGGGGAGCGATTTAGACGGAGCATTTGGACGTGAGCAGTGTCCTTATGATCTGGAAACTATTGCTGATATCCAAAAAGTATTTGGTATCCTGTCAAAAAGAGGGTATGATAACACGGATCTTGAAAAGATTGCCAGCAAGAACTGGCTTAATTTTATGCGAAATGCATTGCCAGAATCTTAAGAAAAGATAATCGAATCTTAAGAAAAGAAATGGAGACATCCTTGAGCACAAATAGGTCAATAACCTACCCAGATGATAGCATGTCTTGAAGAGCAAATAGTTAACAATAGCGAAGCCGATTAAACGAATCAAAACAAACACCTCCAACACCAATTAATAGATGAAACCAGTATTACGCGTGCAATTGTCCCTGATGATGTTTTTAGAGTATTTTATCAAAGGGGCTTGGTTTGTAACTTTGGGAACATACCTCATTAAATCGCTCAATGCCTCGGGTATGGAGGTCGCAAATATTTTTGCGACACAATCCCTTGGTGCTGTATTTGCTCCTTTTTTTGTGGGTTTTGTCGCCGACAGGTATTTTAATGCCGAGCGGGTACTTTCAGCATTACATCTCATTGGAGCTGCACTACTTTACGGGATGTCGCAAGCACCCGATGCGACACATTTTTATCCCTATGTATTTGTCTATTTTATGGCTTACATGTCTTCGCTATCCTTATCCAATGGGATCGCATTCCGGCATATTGAAGACGCGAAGAAGTATTTTCCAGGGGTACGCGTGTGGGGAACGATCGGTTGGATCTGTTCGGGACTAGTGATCAGTTATTTGTTCCGTTGGGATGCTCCCGAATCGATACAGGCAGGTGCCTTGCATAATACCTTTATTATGGGCGCGGTTTGTTCGTTATTATTGGCGGTCTTCAGTCTAGCATTGCCAAAAACACCACCACAGGTTAAACTCAGGGATGAAAAATTTGATTTTGGAAAGGCAATCGGTTTGGATGCGCTGAAGCTTTTAAAACAGCGGAGTTTTCTGATTTTTTTTGTAACAGCAATTGTCATCTGTATTCCCATTTCGTTCTATTATCAAAATGCGAACCCATTTTTGGTAAACGCCGGAATACCGAACCCCACAGCAAAAATGGCATTGGGGCAATTTTCCGAAGCCATCTGCCTGTTATTGATTCCATTTTTCTTTAGACGCTTGGGGTATAAAAAGATGATTTTACTGGGCATTGCGGCCTGGGCACTCCGTTATTTGTTTTTTGCCTACGGCGACGGACAGGAACGGTCATTCTTATTGCTGTTCGGAATTTTATTGCATGGCATCTGCTATGATTTTATGTTCGTAGTGGGTCAGATCTATACCGATCGAATTGCTGGTGAAAAATACAAAGCTTCTGCACAGGGTCTTATTACCATCGCGATGTATGGTGTAGGTATGCTGATCGGATTTTGGGTTGCCGGTGCTGTTTCAGATTACCTAAAAACAGCTTATGCTGCTCAATTTTGGGAATATCTTTGGTTTATTCCAGCAGGTATTTCTGGTTTTTGTCTTGTGCTATTTGCCCTGTTTTTTAAAGAGGAGAAAGCGGTGCCGGATATGAAAGCTAGCTAAAGATGCGCTACGTTCAATTAAAGGCAGAACGTTCATAAAAAACGATAACATGGAGCATCTTTGATGGGAAGGTGCTCCATGTCTTGAAAATGTTGATTAGATCATATTGAACCATTCCTGGTATTTTTCACCGATAAAGGGGAGTGGTTTCCGCTCTCCGGAAAATGCGGATATTAATCCTAATATAAGAGCAATAAGTAGGAGCAATCCAACAATACTAATGGCAATTCCGCCAATACCTGGAACAAAACGTAACAGTCCCAACGCCATTCCTGTTACTGAAATTCCTATACTTTGTCGGATATGGAATTGCGCTAAAGCAGTCTTTTCCTTGTTGTTCATAATGATGGCAGCAACAAGGCCGATGATGGTTAAGTAAGAAATAATAGCAATTGTTTTTCCGTCACTTGACGTAGCCTTCTGAATAGGGGTTCTCTCCATGATCCTTTAATGTAAAATGTTTGACTTAAATATTTAAGTCA
>NZ_DKSP01000194.1:35007-35715 GCF_002472745.1 Sphingobacterium sp. UBA7253
GACTTAAATATTTAAGTCAAATTTAGGAGAGATATCCCTTACATCCTTTAGCTGAATTCAGGGATATTTTAATTATCCTTCGACACTTTCGAGTAATTGCTTTTCATGGAGTTCAAAATATTCACCTCTTTTCTCCATCAATTCAGCATGTGTACCCTGTTCCACAATTTCTCCTTGATCCATCACCAATATATGGTCTGCATTCTTGATTGTCGAGATGCGATGGGCAATAAAAATACAGGTCTTGCCTTTCATGATGCGGCTTAGCGAACGGAGAATTGTTTCTTCTGTTTTTGTATCCACGGCTGAAAGACAGTCATCAAAAATCAATACTTTGGGTTCCTTAATTAAAGCGCGTGCGATGGAAACCCGTTGTTTTTGTCCACCGGAGAGGGTGATACCACGTTCCCCAACGGCGGTTTCAAATCCATCTTCAAAAGCTATAATGTTGTCGTATACAGCGGCATCTTTGGCGGCCTGTTCCACTTGTTCCTGTGTAAAGTGATCTAAACCAAAGCCTATATTATTTGCAATGGTATCTGAAAATAGGAAAACATCTTGTGGGACAAATCCAACTTGTTGGCGCAAACTTTTGAAATCAAGGTTTTTAATTTCAAGACTATCATAATGAATACTTCCTTTGTCGATATCATACATCCGAAGGAGTAAGTTGGCCAGCGTAGATTTTCCGGATCCTGTTTTTCCGAT
>NZ_DKSP01000192.1:0-13343 GCF_002472745.1 Sphingobacterium sp. UBA7253
TAATTTATAGAGGAAAGATACAGAATATAACCTGTATAAAAATGACTTTGATAACAGCTGTTTGTAAAATTTGTCATTTTGAAATGCAATCATGGATACTGTTGCAATAATGACTCCTGAATAGGTGAATAACAGGAGTAAAATATAGCGATATGCGGACAGTCATTCGGATAATTTCCGAAGCTGTATCCTATGATTATAATTGTATTTAAAGGCAAATTTATCTAAGTTTGCGCTATGTCTGAAAAAATGAATTGGAAAGATTTGCTCTCTGCAAAGCGCTGGGGTTACGAAGATCGGAGCGTAGATAGTTACCTTGTGGCCCGGTCGGAATTTCAACGGGATTATGATCGTTTGATCTTTTCATCCCCATTTCGGAGATTACAGAATAAGACGCAGGTTTTTCCACTTCCTGGTGCTGTATTCGTGCACAATAGATTGACACATAGTTTAGAAGTTGCCAGTGTGGGACGCTCTTTGGGGCGTATGTTTTATGCGCAGCTGAAAGAGGAAAATCCAAACCTGGATAATGATTACCCCTTTCTGCAAGAAGTCGGAAATATTATCTCGGCGGCATGTCTTTCACATGACTTGGGCAACCCAGCCTTTGGCCACTCGGGTGAATCCGCCATATCTACGTATTTCACAGATGGAGATGGACGTAAATACCAAGAGCAGGTCACAGCCGAAGAATGGGCAGATCTGACCCACTTTGAAGGAAATGCAAATGCCCTGCGGATTTTGACGCATGCCTTCCAGGGCAAGGATCCCAAAGGTTTTGCATTGACCTATACTTCGCTGGCTTCCATTGTAAAATACCCCTGTTTGGCAATTGATGGCCACCTTAAGAAGAGCCATCACCGCAAGAAATATGGCTTTTTTACAGAAGAACAAAAGGCGTTTGAGAAGGTTGCCAATGAATTGGGACTATTAAAAGATCCCTCTAATCCAAAGGGCTATCTGAGACATCCCCTGGTTTATCTCGTGGAGGCTGCAGATGATATCTGTTACAATATTATTGACTTAGAAGATGCTCATCATCTTAAAATATTGTCCTATCAGGAAGTCGAAGAATTACTATTGCCACTATGTGGTAAAGAAAATCTTCGTGACAGACTCGATGGATTGCTGGATACCCCAAGCCGCGTAGCATTGTTACGTGCCAAAGCGATCAATACCTTGATTAAAGGATGTGTTGATGTCTTTGTACGTGAGCAGGACAAGTTTCTGTCAGGAACTTTCGCATCAGCGTTGATGGATGCCCTAGATGAAGATATTGTTACACAAATGAACAAAATCTCGAAGATTTCCATTGCAAAAATCTATAATGCACCCACAGTTGTACAGATTGAGATTGCTGGCTACCGGGTGATGGATGCCCTATTGAAAGAATTTGTTCCGGCATACCTGAAGAAGAACAAGAACAATTACGATAAAAAGCTAGTTGCGTTAATTCCTGAACAATTTTATACGGACAAACAAGATTCGTATTCGAAAATTCGTTGTGTATTGGATTTTGTTTCAGGTATGACTGATGTTTATGCGATAGAGCTGTATCGTAAAATCAAAGGAATAACGATACCATCCATAGAATAGGGACGTTTAAGGTAAAGGGTTAAAACATCAATATTAAATTGAGACTAGCTGTAATACCCTCGGGCATTACAGCTAGTCTCGGATCGAAAATCTAACATCTCATATCTAAAATGAAGGTTGTAATTGCTGAAAAGCCCTCCGTGGCGCGTGATCTAGCTCGAGTGATGGGGGCGAAGGAAGTCAAAGACGGTTATATCGCCGGCAATGGCTATGCTTTTACGTATGCTTTTGGTCATTTGGTTCAACTCTGTACGCCACAGGCTTACGGATACAATTCGTGGACAATCTCGAACTTGCCGATCATTCCACCAACATTTAAGCTGGAGTCGAAGAAGGTGAAACGTGATGGCAAGCAGATGGATGATAGCGGAGCAGTTAAGCAACTCAACACCATAAAATCCCTTTTAGAACAGGCCGAAGAAATCATTGTGGCTACCGATGCTGGACGGGAAGGGGAGTTGATCTTTCGTAATATATACTATTTTTTGGGTTCTAAAGTTCCTTTTAAACGTCTTTGGATATCGAGTCAAACAGATAAGGCCATTAAAGAAGGATTTGCCAATCTGAAAGCAGGTGCGGAATACGATAGCCTATATATGTCTGCCCGCTCACGTTCGGAATCAGATTGGCTCATCGGTATCAATGCGACGCAGGCCATCACCTTGGCGGCGGGAAATAAAGGATTACTTTCTTTGGGCCGTGTACAGACGCCAACTTTGGCCATGATTTGTTCACGCTATCTGGAAAACAAAGATTTTAAACCCCAGGCATTTTATAAAATCCAGGCCGGGTTTGAAAAAGACAATATCAGTTTTAAGGCAACCTCCAATAAGATCGATAAAAAGGATGTTGCCGAGCAAACCATTGCGCGATTGACCGTTGGTTCCAATGCCCGTGTGGCAAAGGTGGAAGCCAAAGAAACAAAAGAACAGCCACCCTTGCTATTTGATTTGACATCGCTGCAACAGGATGCAAATAAAAAATATGGTTATTCGGCAGATCAGACACTGAGTATTGCGCAAACACTTTACGAAAAGAAGGTCATCACTTATCCGCGTACGGGCTCCCGTTACATCGGTGAGGATGTTTTTGAAGAAATTGGCGCACTTTTTCAACATTTAGCAGATACCGCAGATGAATCCATCGCGTCTATTGCAAAAAATCTGATCGGCGCAAAATTGAACAAACGTTCTGTCGATGACAAAAAGGTAACTGATCACCATGCCTTGTTGGTGACGGATGAAAAGCCGGGGCCCATGCTCAAAGAGCAACAGAACGTTTACAATATGATTGCCAAGCGTATGGTGGAAAGTTTCTCGGAAGTTTGTATAAAAGATATTACCACCGTGACAATTGATGCGCAGGGAGTTGAACTTATCGCCAAAGGTACTGTGATCAAGCAATACGGCTGGCGTCTTTCCGCGGAGCAGATCGAAGCGCCTGATGAAGATAAAAACAATGACGATCAGGATAACGAAAATGCGCAATTACCGAAGCTATTAGCCGAGGAATTATTGCAGATTCTGACCCTCGAACTTGCCGAACGTTTTACCAAAGCAAGACCCATACATACCGAAGCTTCGTTATTGAAGGCCATGGAAACCTCGGGAAAGGAAATTGAAGACGATGAGATGCGACAGGCTATGAAGGACTGTGGACTTGGTACACCTGCTACGCGTGCTGCAACCATCGAAACACTTTTCCAACGTGATTATATTAAGCGCGACAAGAAAAAACTGATTCCAACGGAAAAGGGGCTTGCGGTATACAATCTTGTAAAAGATCGTTCCATTGCCAAAGTAACTTTGACCGGTAAATGGGAGCAGAAGCTGGAGGAAATGCGGGCCAATAAGGTGTCTTATGATGTTTTTATGAAACATATTAAGGACTATACGGCCAAAATCACAAAAGAATTGTTGACACTGCGGATTTCTCTCGCACAAGAGGAAGTTAAACCTCAACAAAAAGGAAAGATAAAATGTCCGAAATGTGAGAAGGGATTGATTTTGCTCTACGATAAAGTGGCCCAGTGCGACCATTATGCCCGTGGATGTGATTTTAAGATCTGGCGGACATTAAATGGTATCTTTCTGGACGAAAAAGAGATGAAGAACCTGCTGGAGAAAGGAAAAACCTCCGAGTTTAAAGGCGTAAAAAATAACGAGGGCGCTATTGTCACTGCGCCGCTTGTATTTGAAAATTTCAAGGTTAACGTGGGATAATGGTTTACCCCACGTATTTATCTTTTCGGTTTTTATCCCCGCTGCAAAATATCCTGCAAAGCAGTTGAAATCGTTGGAAACTTGAAGGTAAATCCACTGTTCTCCAACCTTTCAGGTAATACCCAACGGCTTTTTAAAAGCAGCTCTGTCTCCGTGCCAATTAAAGCCGCACCTATTTCCAGTAGCCATTTTGGAGATGGTAGGCCAATTTTACGGTTCATTACCTGTCGAAAAGTTGCCATAAAAGTCTTATTCGTAATCGGGTTGGGTGCCGCACAATTTATGATACCGGCGATGTCATCACGACCCTGTAAGAATAAAATGATTTGAAATAGATCTTCAATATGAATCCAGCTAAAATATTGCTGACCATTTCCCTGTATTCCACCGAGGCCAGTACGAACGAGGTTTTTAAAAGGAAGGATGACCCCTCCATCTGCGCCCAAAACTATCGCCATCCGAAGCGCCACCTGTCTTGTCTTTTCCGATTTGAAGTCGAAAAAGGTTTTTTCCCATAATGTTGCAACATCAACGGAAAAACCTGTTCCGATCTCCCCCGAATTTTCTGTCATTGGACGATCTTCGGCGTGACGATAGATGGTGGCGGTACTCGCGTTTAGCCATAGCTTTGGTGGATTGGTACAGCCTGCTGTGAGCTCGCCGAGAAGCGTAGTCGTTGCTGTTCGTGAGGAAAATATTTCGGCCTTATTTTTTTCGTTATACCGACAGTTGACAGATTTTCCGGCTAGATTGATTAGCATCGCTGCATTTTCCAGTGAATCGGAAATAGCGGATCGATCGGTCCAAAGGATATTGCCCGGCCGACGGCCAATGATGATCACCTGATAGCCTAATGTACGAAATCTCTCGGAAAGATATTGTCCAACAAAACCTGTTCCTCCAGCGATGACTATTTTATTCATGGCAAGTGTATTTACAGTCTGTTTTAATTATGCATTGAAGGTTGTATCCATGTTTCTTCGTTGTTTTGCAATCCGTTTGCCTCTAAAGAAGAGAAACATATTAAGAAAGAGCATTACACCAAGATATATGCTAAATCCACCGATTTTATAACTCAGGCGCTCAATAAGTTCCTGAATGCTCGGCTTGTACAGGCTGATTTCAAGTATGTAGAGTGCAAATCCCAAATTCATGAGGTAGAATCCAATGCGAAATAAATTATTCGTCGCATGGGCTACCTCCGGCCTACCGGCAAAGATATCATTCATGTAAACAATGCTATTTTTAAAAAGCACGTAGGCAACATAATAGGTTAATCCTATTGCAATGGGTAAGTAGATAAAGTACCCGATAACTGTTAAATTTCCCATGATATTAATGTTTAATGGTTAATGAATTCTTTTTTTTTGCGAAGAAGTAAATACTGAGCATATTGAAGTAATGTAACCCAACAAGGACAAAAAGTAATCGTCCTGTTTTAAAGGCAATGCTGCAGATCATTTCATCAAATGATTCAATTTGTCGCCAATAACTAAACTGCAGGATTGCATAGCCGATGTTGAGTAGGTAATATCCAAGCAGCAATAGATTATTTGTCGTATCGGCCAAGTTGACCTCCTGGCGGAAAAGCGATAGGATGAAAATCCGGCCATTTTTATGGAATAACCGACCGACCCAAAGAATAATATAACAGGTGAGCAGGCCGTAGATTGCGTACGCTAGGATATTGAAGTTCATGACGCTACATCATTAGTTTGATCAATTTGATTAATAAATCTCCACCGCTTGTATTGAAAATCTTGTTGGCAATAGTTTCGAGTTGATCCGTCAGATTTTGGATGTCCTTTACCGTTTTATGGAACTCCTTACCTTCTGCAGTCTGGTCCTTTTCGGTATTCTGGCTTATATCCTTTAGAATATCCATTACGGGGTCAAGCTCTTTCTGCTTACGCATCACTGCAATTTTCATCGCCCATTTTAAGACCTCTTTCTCTGCGACGAAATATTCCTTTCGATCACCAGCAATATGTTTTTTGTAGACAATACCATAATCGATCAATTGCCGGATACTCATATTGGCATTCCCGCGGGAGATCACTAACTTTTCCATAATCTCATCTGTAGACATGGGATTGCTTGCAGAAAGGAGTAGGGCATGAACCTGAGCAACAGATTTGTTGATCCCCCATTCAGAACCTAATGCGCCCCAGGTGTCTATGAACTGTTGTTTTGCTTCTTGTAATTCCATCGTGCTTTTATTTTGCCAATACCTCAATTTATTTTTATCGGACTATTGAACCGATCGGCTTTCCCATCCTTTTTGTGATTGCCTATATCAAAGGTATTTAAAGTTTTTGAATTTTCAATAATTTCTGAAAATAAAATAAGTTTAAGAATGCAAGTCACCATATCGTAATAAGAATTTGCTTTTCTTGCGGACTTTTCGATTTGTTTTAACTTTGCCAGCATTATGGCGACAACTTTGTATAATCCATTCAAACAATTTCAGTTTGATTCAGATATTTGTTTTTTAACAGGGAATAAGCTTCAGTCGGAAGAAGAATCCATTCAGGTGTTTCCTGTATGGATGATGAAATCTTTTCAATTGGAAGATAAACCTTTTAAAATGCTGGATGAGAATCTGGTTACTTACAAATCGTTGAAACTACCGTGTTCCATGGCTGCAGCCGAAGCTATTGAGCAAATGGAGCGTGCGGTAGAACAGTCGTTTGAACAAGGCTATGAAGCCGTCAAACAGCTGGATCCATTACTATTGTTTCAATGGATGACAAAAATCATCTATGGGGTGGTTTTTAATGAAATTCTTGCGGGAATTCAGCAGCAAAAAGCTTCTGGTGAAGATATGAACTTTTCTCAGGCGCTTGCACAGCGTTTTACGAATCTACATGCGATGTTACAGTCTCTGGTTGTACCGATGGAGTTTGAAAATACATTCCCATTTTCATTGGTTGTTGTACCTGTTGAGAATGCACCGGATACATTTATGTATCGTGATGAAATCAATACATTGATCTTCTCGATCCGTATGAAGGACTTTGCTGTAGTTGCCTGTCTTCAAGATAATGCGACAAACAATATTTATCACGAAGATATTCTCAAAGTCATTGCGGGCAAAACATTACACCCGATCCAGTTTGAAGAATTGTGTGCACGCTATTTTTATTCAGCCTACTTATTTAATCGTCTGCCAGATTATACCTATCTAAACACCCCGCAAAAAGTCTATGTTGAACCTATGCCATTAGCGGATATGTCGATGAAACCTATCTTTGATCATTGGCAAAATAAGACTTATGGCCAAGTTTTGGAAAATTTTTGGAAACCTTGGGGATTGACTTTATTCGAGATTATTAAAAATCCGGAGCATCCGATCAGTTTTCTTGTTGATGAAACAGGGGCGTTTAATGCAGAGGTTGCTATGCCGCTCAATTAGTCCGGAGGATTTAAAGCAATAAATTATCTTATACAAGCGTTAAATGGTACGATTATGGATAGGATAGATTATGTATTTAACTGGATTTAAGACTTTTTTTTCAATTCTACTTTTTATGGTATTGTGTACTTCTGCAAGTGCACAAGTGATTGCTAAACGGGATATTCCTGCAGACAGTATTGCACAGAACGTTGATGATTTTCCCTATTTCAAGGGCGGGGTGGTGGCCTGGTCCAGATTTTTGCAAAATAACCTGGATTTGTCGGGAACAATCAGGGCAATGGACAGTGTGGCCTATGCAAAATATGGATCTCGGCAGACGGCAATTCTGAAATTTATTGTTTGTGAAGATGGAGCGATCTGTAATATTGAAATCGAGAATCCCGATAAAGTGAGTCCCGAGTTTGCAAAGGCTGTGTTGTCTGCTATGCGCAGATCGCCACAATGGATGCCGGGACAGGTCAAAGGAAAACCAGTTAAAACAAGATTTAGACAGCCTGTAGTAGCTGTAATTGAATAAATTTGAATAGAAAATAATCGCTAAAATTTTCACCATTTATAAGATAATATGTCATTTTGGGATAAAGTCAAAAAAATTATGAGCGGCGAAGAGGAAGAATCTCCGTCCGAAAAAAAAGATACAGAAATTACTGCTGGAGGGTCTACGGTCTACCGTTATGAAGATCAATCTGATGATAAGGATCCAAAAAACCTATTTCCGGAGGTACAATGTGTTTATCTGGATGAAATCGAGGAGCATTTGACCAAATATATTGCCGAACCCGATATGGTGTTCCATGAAATTATCTCCGAACTTGTTCATATCGATGTGCATTGGATTAAACCAAGTGCAAACTATCCATTCCATATATTGGTTACTTCAGGCATGAGTGATTTGGCTATGCATGTTCCAGATGAAGTGGAAAACAAAGAGTCTTATGAACGGGCGGAGCTGATGGTCGTGTTGCCCGCAGATTGGAAGATCGGAGAAGAGGAATTTCAGGATGACAACAATTATTGGCCGGTCTACTTTTTGAAAAGATTAGCGCGGTTTCCACATGAGTACAAAACCTGGTTGGGATATGGGCATACCATTCCCAATGGGATGGAAGCCGAGGATATTGCAAATACAGGTTTCGGTTGTATGTTGCTGCTTCCACCTATGCTAAGTTTTGATGAGGAATTTTTGGAGTTAAAGACCAAAGATGGTAATCTGATCAATTTTTATGCAATGATCCCTGTATATAAAGAAGAGATGGATTACAAACTTGAAGAGGGTACAGATGCACTCTTAGACCTGTTTGATGAGTATGGAATTTCAGAACTGGTCGATATTGACCGTCCCAATGTATGTAGAGATAGATAGTTTATAAAAAAATAAGCAATACTATAGGCTACATTGAAGCTTTTTAGCATTGCTTATTTTTTAGGAAATACTCTTTTCTATAATTGCTATCGTTTTATTGATATCCTCATAACTCACATTAAGGTGCGGTCTAAAACGTATACTTTTCTCTCCACAGCCTAACATAATCAGTTTATTTGCATAGGCATTTTTGATAAATTCATTGCGTGCAGCTTCCGATGTGAAATCCAATGCAACGAATAAACCCTCTCCTCGTAAATTGGACAGCTGCGGTTTTTTCACTAGCAGTTCCTGGAGCTTATCTTGTAGATAGTGCCCTTTTTCTG
This sequence comes from Sphingobacterium sp. UBA7253, assembly GCF_002472745.1. Lineage (NCBI taxonomy): Bacteria > Pseudomonadati > Bacteroidota > Sphingobacteriia > Sphingobacteriales > Sphingobacteriaceae > Sphingobacterium > Sphingobacterium sp. UBA7253. The sequence continues at coordinate 8,926 of NZ_DKSP01000192.1, forward strand.
CTGCATTTTGAACGAGATTTTCTTGTTCTATGACTTCAAGAATTAATTTAAAGCGGAGCATATCCATAAAATCACCACCAAATGTTGAATTGATACGACTGGACTCTTTAAAGACATGATGTTCCACCTGATCAAATTTTTCCTTACTCGCCAGTATACCACATACCTGTGCTTTTTTGCCGAAGGCAATGATATCGGGAATTACGTTGTAATGTTGGTAAGCCCACATTTTCCCCGTAATGCCCAATCCGGTCTGTACTTCGTCAAAAATCAATAGGATCTGATTTTCATCACAGATTTGACGAAGCTGTACGAAAAATTCCTTTCGAAAATGGTTGTCGCCACCTTCGCCCTGTATCGGTTCAATAATGATACAGGCGATATCGTTGGGGTTGGCGGCAAGGGCTTGGCGTATTTCTGAGACAGCCTTTTCCTCCAAAGTAATGGTCTGCTCAATATGTTCGCTTGTTAAGGGGTAGCTCAACTTCGGATTGGTAATGCGTGGCCAGTTGAACTTTGGAAAATAAAGGTATTTTCTGGGGTCTTGTGTATTTGTTAAGGACAGGGTATAACCGGATCTGCCATGAAAAGCCTGTTTAAAGTGAATGACCTGGCTGGCTTCCTTTTGTATTCCCTGTGAAAAATTAAGCCTTGTTTTCCAGTCAAAGGCAGCTTTTAAAGCATTTTCCACGGCGAGTGTTCCGCCTGATATGAAAAAGGCATAGGAGAGTTCTTTCGGTATGGCTACGCGGTCAAAAGTGTCGACAAAATCAGCAAACTCTTTTGGGTAAATATCAGACATGGCTGGCTTATTGACGGCCATTTTGCCTAAGAAGTCACGTTGTTCGACCAAATGTGGATGATTGTAACCCACGGCCATAGAAGCAAACATACTGAACATATCGAGGTATTCATCCCCATTTTCATCCACGACATAAGAACCATGGGATTTTTCCATATCCATAACCAAAGGAAATCCATCGGCCAATATATGTTTGCTTAATCTTTCATGTACGTTGCTCATAATTTTGTGTGTAAATGGTTTATAAATCAAATTTGATACCTTGTGCCAAAGGTAGGTCAGTCGTATAATTGATGGTATTTGTCTGACGGCGCATATAGGCTTTCCAGGCATCTGACCCAGATTCCCGACCTCCGCCAGTCTCCTTTTCGCCTCCAAAAGCACCTCCGATTTCGGCTCCTGATGTGCCGATATTGACGTTGGCGATACCGCAATCAGAGCCAGCAGCACTCAGAAATAGCTCGGCTTCCCTTAGGTTGTTCGTCATGACGGCAGAAGACAATCCCTGTGCGACGCTGTTTTGTAGGTCTATGGCCGCACTGATATCTCCCTTGTATTTGATTAAGTAAAGAATAGGGGCAAAGGTCTCATGCTGTACGATTTCATAATGATTTTCGACTTCGGCAATAACAGGCTGTACATAACAGCCACTTTCATAGCCCTTGCCTTCAAGTACCTTTCCCTTGATCAGCATTTTTCCCCCCTGTGTTTTAATTTTGTCCAGTGCGTTTAAGTATGATTTTACGGCGGCTTTGTCAATCAATGGTCCTACATGATTTTTCGTGTCCAAAGGGTCACCAATTTTTAACTGACCATAAGCTTTGGTCAGTTGTTTTTTGACATTGTCATAAATGTGCTCATGGATAATAAGTCTTCGGGTGCTTGTACAGCGTTGTCCGGCTGTACCTACGGCACCAAATACAGCACCGATGATGGTCATTTTTAAGTCTGCGTCTGGAGTAACGATGATTGCATTGTTTCCACCGAGTTCCAAAAGTGTTTTACCGAGGCGTTGTGCTACGGCGACGGCGACTTCTTTTCCCATGCGCGTGGATCCTGTTGCAGAAATCAAAGCGATGCGGTTGTCTGCCGAAAGCCACTCGCCAACTTCTCTGTCGCCCATGACGAGGTTGGATATTCCCTCGGGCAGCCCGTTGCTGTGTAGGATTTCTGCAAGTAATTTTTGGCAAGCTATGGCACATAGCGGTGTTTTTTCGCTGGGTTTCCAGACGACAGTGTTGCCGCAGACCAGTGCGAGGGCGGTGTTCCATGCCCATACCGCCACCGGAAAGTTAAATGCTGTAATAATACCTACAACGCCCAAAGGATGATATTGGTCGTACATGCGGTGCCCGGGGCGTTCCGAATGGATGGTGTTACCATACAGTTGGCGAGATAGGCCTAACGCGAAGTCGCAGATATCGATCATCTCTTGCACTTCCCCCATGCCTTCTTGGTAAGATTTACCCATTTCATAGGAAACTAATTTTCCGAGAATGGGTTTAAGTTCACGGAGCTTGTCACCCAATTGGCGAACGATATCTCCTCTTTTTGGGGCAGGTAGTAGGCGCCATTGTAAAAAAGCATCTCCGGCTTGCTTAATGACCGCTTCGTAGTCCTGACGATTGCTGCCTTTTATTTTTGCGATGAGCTTTCCATCGACAGGTGAAAAGGATTCGAATTCTTTACCCTCGGAAAACCATTGTTGTCCAGTTGATGATCCTAAATTCTGAGAAGATATTCCAAGTGTTTTAAGCGCTGCTTTTATCATAATGGTTTATTTTATTCGTGGATTAGTTTAAATATATGAAATAAATTTTTTAATGACAAGTTTGTGCTGAATATTGTTCAGTGGAAAATAATCGTTATCTTAGATAAGCTAATGTAGACTATATCATGATCAAACAAATTAATATCGATTATTACCAGGTGGACGATTTATTGTCCGAAGAACATAAACTGATACGGCAGTCTGTCCGTGATTTTGTGAACACAGAGATTAAGCCTTTCATTGAAGACGCGGCGCAGGAGCACCGTGCTATTGCGGGATTGATGCCTAAATTGGGAGCAATTGGAGCTTTAGGGCCTTATATTCCTGCTGAATATGGCGGGGCGGGATTGGATCAGATTTCCTATGGCTTGATTATGCAGGAATTGGAAGCCGGTGATTCGGCAATTCGTTCGGCGGCATCGGTGCAATCCTCTTTGGTGATGTTTCCGATTTATACCTATGGTAGCGAGGAGCAGCGTCGTAAATATTTGCCGCGGTTAGCATCGGGCGAGTTGGTCGGTTCTTTTGGGCTTACTGAGCCTAATCATGGATCTGATCCGGGGGGAATGGAAACGAAATTGACGGCAAAAGGAGATGGTTTTTTATTGAATGGAGCCAAAATGTGGATTACAAATTCGCCTGTCTGCGATATTGCTGTCGTTTGGGCACGAGATGAGGCCGGAAAGGTGCGGGGAGTAATTGTTGAACGTGGAATGGCTGGTTTTGAAACGCCAGAGACCCTGCATAAATGGTCTTTGCGCGCTTCCAAAACAGGGGAATTGGTTTTTCATGATGTTTATATCCCTGCGGAAAATGTGCTTCCTGCTGTAAATTCAATGCGTGGACCGCTTTCCTGTTTGAATTCGGCCCGCTATGGAATTTCATGGGGAGTGATCGGAGCAGCAATAGACTGTTATGAAACTGCGGTTCAATACGCTTTGGAGCGACATCAGTTTGATAAACCAATTGCTGGTTTTCAATTGCAGCAAAAGAAGCTAGCGGAATTTCTGACGGAAATTACCAAGGCGCAGTTGTTGTCGTGGCGTTTAGGGCAGCTCAAAAATGAGGGACGTGCTACTCCACAGCAAATCTCCATGGCAAAGCGGAACAATGTGAATATGGCGCTGCAGATTGCGCGTGAATCCAGGCAGATCCTTGGCGGAATGGGGATAGTGGGTGATTTTCCTATTATGCGGCATATGATGAACCTAGAGTCTGTAGTTACCTATGAAGGGACACATGATATTCATTTATTAATCACGGGACAAGATATTACGGGGCTGAACGCTTTTTCGTAATGTAAACTTTTGTTGCGGAACGGAGCTTTTAGGCTTATGTATCCTATGCTAGTCCGAGTGTTTGTTGTTTTTTGGTTATTCTTTGTTATTTCTAGGGCAGGGGGTCGGATCCAGTTCGACTTGTTTTCGGCTGCGGTGCGACTCATGTTTGACTCTGAAAGAGCCTGGACAGGGTTTAGATAGGTCTTAGGTTCGCCCTGTGAGCAAGGTGTGTCTATCGTGAGCGGGTTCTGTCTCCATGTCGGGGTCGGACGGAACACGGACTCAACACGGACAAAACACGGAGTCAGTGCAAATCTTCCCCGAACATGGCACGAAGCCTGTGGAGAGCGGAACAGGAGGTTCCCCCAGATCCTGCGCGGCAGCCGGAGGCCTACCTCCGAGCAGACCCCTAGTTACCCTCTCGATAAAAATAATTCTGAACTTCTTATTCTTTAGTTTAGCTTTTGTTTATACTTAGCTTAGCATTAAGTTAGGTTTTGATTAGCTTATACCTATACTATACCTAAACTAACCCTAACTAAACCCTAAACTAACCCTAAGTAAA
>NZ_DKSP01000192.1:13514-14130 GCF_002472745.1 Sphingobacterium sp. UBA7253
GAAATCCCTCCGTTAAACCTCGGGGGAGCCCATTTCACGGAGCCGCGTGCTTCCCTGTCCCCATTTCGGGTGCAGGATCAGCTGTTTTTCGCCTCCCTCTGCAGCTTCCGCCGCTAAAATGAAAAAGAATCTCGCACCGTTACAGGTAGTTAGGGGCAAAATGAAATAAATAAGAACAAAAGGCTTGGAAGTTTGTTGGTAAACTCCCTATCTTTGCACCACTCCGCAAGGGAGGGACGGTTGCTTTGAAAGAAGGAACCCTGAAAAAAGAAGGGTTTAAGAGAAGCCTGGCAGGATCAAAAATCCCGCCCGGTTTAATTTTAAACGCGGAAATCGAAAAAAGGGAAAAGAAAAAAAACTTGAAAAAGTTTTTGGAAGTTCAAAAAAGATTTCTACCTTTGCAGTCCCAACGGAAACGAAGGGAAAAACAAAAAAGATAAAGAGGGGCGCAATGCCCATCGGAATATAGCGGATACGGAAGTTGAAGCGACAAAGTTCTTTAAGAAAACACAATCATGTAAGCGTGACGAGTAGACAAACGAAAGTCATGAACAAATTCAAGTAATTCGTTCAATTCGATCCAAGATCAGAGATATAAAAAAAGAATTCTGATTAT
>NZ_DKSP01000198.1:0-8345 GCF_002472745.1 Sphingobacterium sp. UBA7253
ACAGAAATCCAATCCTAAAATTTATTTAGGACAGATGTGTTTAAATATATAATGTCAATTACTAAGTCAGAAAATTTTGCACTAGAATATTATTTGGTTCGCGGGTTTAAAGGAAAATTTTATGTAAAACAAATGATCTATTAGCTTGCTAGTGTTAAATGATTTTGAAAGTTCATTATAAAACTATAAATTAGTTTATGAGCACTTGCAGTTAAAACGTATGTCAAACCAGTGAGTTATTCGGTGAGCAGGGGAAATGTAGGCTTGTAATTTACTGATAAATAGATTGATGTAGGTAGATTTCGATTCCCCTACGGGCTACAAAAGATAAAACCTGCAAATATTTTTGCAGGTTTTTTTGTTTGAACCCAAGCGAGCAGCAAATGATACAGCTTGATCCATAAGATCTCCGAATAGCGGGCTAATTCTCCAGTCAGCCAAAGCAAAATGCTTTTCACATGCCAACCTTTTTTCAAAATAATATCCAAGAAGTGGTGTGTACGCAAGTATGTGGTCATCTTTATTTGCTGTGATACAAATAAGCAGTTTATTGAGATAATTCTATAGTATCAGAATCTTTACAATCCCTAAATTTGAGTAATCAATTATAGAAAGAAAACCTTAGAGAAGCATTTAGAAAGTTAAATCAGAAATCATTCGTCCATTTTCTTCGTGAAGAAAAAATAGTGTAGAGCACGGGGAATGAGAACCGTTAAGGTCGATAGCTATTGTGAGTTTAAAATAGAAAAATAAGTAGAAAAGTAATTTTAAAAACCGGAAGACTTTGAATCGATTGTCAGAAAGTCTTTTTTTAGCTTAAGATAGCTAATACCATTTAGCTTTATATAAAAGTAACCAATTATGTGGAAATTAAAACTAAGCGTTCGCCTAATAATAGGGCGGGCCTCAATCCGTTCGTCCTAAAATTATCCTATAACTATCAGTGATGTTAATGAAATTTTAATGGATATATCGCAAAATCGGTGAATCTGGGATTCGTTGACCGTGATATAGTAAAGTTGTTCAAATAAAATTCTAACCAATTAAAAAAACCTTATGAGAATGAAACAAATAGCGACTAATAGTTGGTTTCTAAATCGGATGATTTGGCCCATTATGGTGCTTTTTTTGGGCTTTGGAAGCTGCAAGAATGACAATCTTGGCAGTATTTCAGAAGGTGTGCCCTTTGATCCTTCGCAACCTGTTGTTGTTTCGGACTTCGCTCCCAAATCAGGAGGTATGGGACAACGACTTGTGATCTATGGAAAAAACTTTGGAAACGATCCAAAAAATGTAAATGTTTTTATTGGCGGGAAAAAAGCTGTAGTCATTAATGCTTTGGGTGAATCACTCTATTGTCTCGTACCGAAGCAGGCTTTCAAAGGTGACATTGAAGTGCGCGTTGGAGGAGAGGAAAAGCCCGTCGTCGGAAAGGCATCCGCAAATTTTGACTATCAGCGTAAACTTGTTGTATCGACTCTAGCGGGGTATCGAAACGCACGTGGTGATGAACCTTGGAAAGACGGGAAGTTTAAAGACGCGGATCAGAATCAGATGGCAAGCGGCTTTTGGCTTTCTTCTTTTATGAAGTTTGATCCCCTAAATCCAAAGCATCTTTGGATGACATTCGATAACAATAATGGTCTATATCTTATCAATTTTGAGGATAGTACCATAACAAAAAAACGTTCGGATTTTGATCGCCCGCGTAGTGTCGACTTCTCTATGGATGGTAATTATATGATTGTGGCTCAGGATCGTGGCGGAGAGAATGATGAATCTACTCTGTTATTTTCGCGTGCAAGAAATTTCCTGGATAAAGAAGTCTTGACAAGAAGTAAACAATGTAATGGGGCGTCTATCCACCCTGTCAATGGTGAAATGTATTTTAATAGCTATGCGAAAGGCGAATTTTTTCGTTTTGATCTGAATCAATACTTTGTTGATAAAACGACTAAAGCAGAGCAATTATATGTAATCCAGGATCCGGAATGGGAATATCGGGCATTAATTCATCCCAGTGGAAATTACGCCTATATTTTGGTCATTAACCAAGGCTATATTATGCGTGCCGATTACAACTGGGAAAAGAAACGTTTTAACCAGCCTTATCTTGTTTGTGGAAAAGTAAGGGAATCGGGATACAAAGATGGTGTGGGTTCCTCTGCTCGTGTCAATCAACCTTATCAAGGCGTTTTTGTTAAAAATCAAGCCTATGTGGAAGCAGGCAAGCCGGACCCTTATGATTTTTATTTTACAGATCTTAATAATCATGCGATTCGTGTGCTTACGCCTGAAGGGGCTGTAACCACCTTCGCTGGTCGCGGAAGCTCAAGTCTCAATAGTAATCCGTATGGATATGTTAATGGTGATTTGCGTGATGATGCTCGTTTTGATCGTCCATCAGGTATAGCATATAATGAGCAAGAAGGGGCCTTTTATATAGGAGACCGAGAAAATCGCCGGATTCGCAAGATTGCGTTGGAAGAAATGGATGAAAGTAACCAAAATTAACCTGTGATAAAATGATAAATAAAATATTGTTAACATGTATGTTGCTTCTCTGTGTGACCTTTGGTGTGTTGGCGCAGGATATTCTTGAAGTAACGGGTGTAGTTGTTGATGGCCAGAAAGCACCAATAGTTGGTGTCAGCATCTCAGTTAAGGATGCGCCTGGGTTGGGAACTACGACCGATAATAAAGGAAATTATAAAATTAAAGTTGAGCGTTATAAGACGCTTGTATTCTCATCTGTGGGGTATCAGAAACAAGAAGTACTAATCAAGGATACGCATGCTGTTAATGTGACATTGAAAGAATCTGAGACTAGTGTGCTCGAAGAAGTCGTAGTTACTGGTACGGGTACACAGAAGAAGTTGACATCGACCGCTGCAACGAGTAGTGTGGATCTAAACACGATGACAAAGAATCCAACGTCAAGTATAAGTAATGCCTTGATCGGGAATGCTCCTGGTGTGCTGGGGATGATGCAGTCGGGGCAGCCTGGAAAAAATATTACAGAGTTCTGGATCAGAGGTATTTCTACCTTCGGTGGCGGAGCGTCGGCTCTTATCTTGGTCGATAATATTGAGCGTGACATAAACGATATCAATATTGAAGATATTGAGACGATCAATATTCTTAAAGATGCAGCTGTAACTGCGATCTACGGTTCAAAAGGAGCAAACGGTGTTATATTAATTACCACAAAGCGGGGTAAAGATGGTAAGATCAGTATCAATTTTAAAGATGAAAATATCTACAATACCCGGACTATTACACCTGAGTTTGAAGATGGTATTACCTACGCAAATCTCCTAAATGAAGCGCGTATTACACGGAATTTTGAACCTATTTATCAGCCAGAGGAGCTTGAAATCCTACGCTTGGGCTTGGACCCCGATTTATATCCAAATGTCAACTGGAAAGATCTATTGCTAAAAGATGGAGCGATGACTTATCGGGCCAATCTAAATATGACTGGTGGTGGGTCGACTGCTCGTTATTTTTTGTCAGGAAGCTACATTAATGAGGGAGGGATGTATAAAACGGATGAAACTTTGCGCAACGATTACAGTACAAATGCAAATTACAAAAGATATAACTACCGCTTAAACACCGATATTAACGTGACCAAAAGCACTGTGCTGAAAATTGGCGTTGCGGGCTCCCTTAATAAAAGAAATAGCCCCGGCTTAGGAGACGATGACTTTTGGGGTGTGCTCTTTGGTTATTCGCCAATTCGTACGCCAGTATTGTATTCGAATGGTTACGTTCCTGCTATTGGAGCTGGAAATCAAACTAATCCTTGGGTAGTTGCTACACAGACTGGATACAATGAAACCTGGCAAAATAAGATACAGACAAATATTTCTATTGAGCAAAATTTTGACTTTATTACCAAGGGATTACGGTTTAGAGGAATTTTGGGCTACGATACAAATAATGACAATAATATTCAACGGCGCAAATGGCCGGAACAGTGGCGGGCCGAACGTGCACGAGATGAAAATGGCAATTTGATATTTACGCATATTTCTGATCCGCACGAACTGTATCAGGCAAGTAGTGCTAGTGGTGAGCGTCGCGAGTTTTATGATATGATGTTCAATTATGATCGTAGTATTGGTGATCATAACATTGGTGCAGTTGCTCGCTTTACGCGTGATGCGCTTGTTCGTACAGTTGATCTTGGTGATGATATTAAAAATGGAATCGCAAAAAGAAATCAAGGGTTAGCTGGACGTCTGACTTATAATTGGAAATCACGCTATATTGCTGATTTTAACTTTGGGTATAACGGGTCAGAAAACTTTGCTCCAGGTAAACAATATGGCTTTTTCCCGGCTGTTTCAGCAGCATGGAATATCGGCGAAGAACCTTTTGTAAAGGAAAATATCTCCTGGATGAATATGTTCAAAGTGCGCTATTCTTGGGGAAGAGTGGGTAATGATCAATTGGCTGGCGGTGTGCGCTTCCCTTATTTATCGACCATCTCGCAAGTAGATGGAGGTTATGACTGGGCTGATTATGGATTTGAACGCCCGTATGTAGCTATGAAATATAGTCAGGTGGCATCCCCTAATGTGACTTGGGAAATGGCCACAAAAAGGAACTTGGGATTTGATTTGGCGCTCTTTAAAGATAAGATTATTGCCAACTTGGATTTCTTCAATGAGCAGCGTACCGGGATTTATATGGCCCGTAATTTTCTACCTGGTATGGTTGGACTAGAATCTGTACCAAGTGCTAACGTGGGAGCGGTGAAATCCAATGGTTTTGATGGTCGTTTAGAATACAAACAAAAGTTGGGGGAAGTAAATTTAACGGCCAGAAGTAATATTACGTATAGTAAGAACGAAATCACTGAGATTGATGAAGAAAATAATGTGTATGGCTACCAAAATCAAAAGGGATACCGCGTTGACCAAGCAAAAGGACTTATTGCGTTAGGCTTATTTAAGGACTATGATGATATACGGAATAGCCCAAAACAGGTATTCGGAAATTACCAGCCCGGAGATATCAAATATAAAGATGTCAACGGTGACGGTATTATAGATGATGGCGATCGTGTTGCGATTGGCGCAACGAGACGTCCCAATTTGATTTATGGCGTAGGATTGTCAGCGAGTTGGAAAAGTTTAGATTTTAGCGTCCATTTTCAAGGAGCGGGGAAATCAACTTTTTTCACCTATGGAAAAACTGTATATGCCTTTAGTGAGGGAGAATGGGGGCAGGTGCTGAAAGGTGTGATGGGCGATAACCGTTGGATATCGGCAGACCTATCTGGTGACCCATCAACAGAAAATCCCAATGCCTCTTATCCAAGATTGAGTTATGGTGCGAATCCCAATAATTTTAGAGAGTCGACTTTTTGGTTAAAAAATGGTCAATATGTTCGCTTGAAAACGCTCGATATTGGTTATACCTTGCCAAAAGCACTGACCAATCGAATTAAGACTAATAGCGTTCGTGTTTTTTTTACGGGCTCGAATTTATTGACCTGGTCAAAATTCAAGCTTTGGGATCCCGAGTTAGCGACACCAAGAGGAGAGGATTATCCGTTACCTAAATCGTTTACATTTGGCATCAATGTCAATCTATAAAATTTAAAAAAGATGCAAAGAAAGAATCTATATATTGCGATGATGCTCGTATTTAGCGCAAGTGTTGTCTCGTCATGCAAAAAGGATTATTTAAAGTCCGATCAATATTTTAAGGATCGACTCAACATAGAGAAAACGTTTAAAAGTAAACTCTATTCTGAAGAATGGCTTGCACATGTATTTGAAGAATTCAGGGGCGAAAATGCCGATGTTGCGAGTAAGGGAAATACTCCACATTGTTTCGCGGATGACATGTACTTTGGTGACCGGGATCGGGATTATGACCCTTCGAAAAATGAATTGTCCTACAACATGTTTAAAATGGGGCAGTACACCGAAAATGATAAGCAAGGAACCTGGACACAATCTTATCGCGGGATTCGCAATGCTTCGACCTTTATTCAGAATATTTATATGAATAACGAAATGTCTGCAGCTGAGATCTCCGATTATAGGGGGCAGGCACGTTTTGGAAGGGCTTATCTTTACTGGTTATTGCTCCGTAAATATGGCCCGGTGCCATTATTACCGGACGAAGGTTTGGATTATACCGATAGCTATGATGATCTGGCTATTCCGCGAAGTACTTATGAGGAATGTGCAACCTATATCAGCGATGAATTGTTACAAGCTGCTAAAGAAATGGAATCTTTAGGGATGAAACGTGGGCAGGACGGTTCGGCAAGACCAACTGTTGGCGCGGCTTTGGCTACACGTGCTAAAGTGTTACTCTATGCCGCAAGTCCATTGGCGAATGGTAATAATTCCGGCTATGCGGCACTTTTGGTGGATAAACAAGGTAAGCGATTGCTTTCAGCAGAATTTAAGGAAGAAAAATGGGCAAAAGCTGCAGCAGCCGCACGAGATGTGATCGAACTGGGGCTATACAAACTTTATACAGCGCCCTTTCAGGAAACGGGAGATGATGCGACAGTTAAACCTCCTGAAGATCATAATTTTTCAGACAAAAGTTGGCCCGAAGGGTGGGCAAATATTGATCCCACGAAATCATATGCACAAGTATTTGATGGCACATTATCGGCATCGGGTAATCCAGAATTAATCTTTACACGTGGCAAAAATCAACCCAATGAAGGAATTGACCAAATGGTGATCCATCAACTACCTCGTTCTGCAACAGGATGGAATACCCAGGGGCTAACACAGAAACTTGTCGATGCCTATTATATGAATGATGGAACAGATGTCCCGGGTAAGGATAAAGAAATAGGGCGTGGAAATGGCTCTAATAGAAGTACAGGATATGTTACCCAAGACGATTATAATGCAAAAAAATATAGACCATTGCGCCCAGGTGTTTCTTTACAATACGCAAATCGTGAGCCGAGGTTTTATGCTTCTGTTTCGTACAGCGGTAGTTTTTGGACTTTGTTGAATGAAACCAAGGAAGAAAATCGTAACAAACAAATTTTTTATTACAGTGCTGATCCAAAAGGAAATGGCTTTAACTCTGCTAATGGTTATTGGTTGCGTACAGGTTTTGGTGTTAAAAAGTTTGTTCACCCAAGTGATACCTATGAAGGTGGTGTTGGATCGCGTATCGTTCCAAAGGCAGAACCCGCGATCCGTTATGCCGATATATTACTGATGTATGCCGAAGCATTAAATGAATTAAGTGGTTCTTTTACGATTCCATCTTGGCGTGGAGGAAGTTATACGATAAGCCGTGATGTAGCTGAAATTAAAAAAGGTATTCAGCCTGTTCGCATCAGAGGTGGAGTTCCTGATTTTTCGGCGAGTGTATATGGAAATAAGAATGAATTGCGTAATACAATAAAGCGTGAACGTTTTATAGAGCTGATGGGTGAGGGACAACGTTATTATGATTTACGTCGTTGGATGGATGCTCCCGTTGAAGAAGCTTTGCCGGTTTATGGCTGTAACGTCTTGATGAATGAAAAGGAACGTGATCTTTTTTATCAACCTGTTGCGATCTGGACATTGAAAACGACCTTCGCGGATAAAATGTGGTTTTGGCCAATTAGTCATACAGAGCTCAAACGCAATAAGAATTTAACACAAAACCCTGGTTGGACTTATAATGATTAATCAACTATGCAATTTATGAAAAAGTCATCTATACAGCTTTTTTTCCTGATGGTATTATGTGCATGCTATGCATGCAACGATGAATGGAAAGAGGAACAATTTGAACATTACGTTTCATTTAAAGCCCCTCTGGAAAATGAGGGTGTCGCAAATATTTATGTCCGTTATAAAGAGGGGCAAAAAACTACATTTCTACAGCCGTTGGAAGTGAGTGGATCGACCACAAATAATACGGATCTTTCAGTAGGTGTTGCGGTGGATTCCGATACATTGGGCATATTGAATTATGAACGTTTTCAGACCAGAGAAGATTTCTATTACAAGCAGTTGAATAATACGTATTTTTCTATCCCTGAGACCGTAAATATAAAGTCGGGGGAGAACACCGCGTTAATGGCTATCGATTTTTCGTTAAAAGGAATTGATATGGCCGAAAAATGGGTGCTTCCATTGACGATTTTGGAGGATCCCGCTGCTAAATACAAAATAAACCCTCGAAAATATTATAAGAAAGCATTGCTGCGTATAAATCCTTTCAATAATTATTCAGGAACTTACAGCGGCACAGCCTTAAAAGTTGTGATGGATGGGCATGAAAGTGAGACCCCGATTGTCAAGAGCCAAATAAGAAGTTATGTAGTTGATGAAAATACAGTTTTCTTTTAT
>NZ_DKSP01000198.1:8458-27440 GCF_002472745.1 Sphingobacterium sp. UBA7253
AATACAGTTTTCTTTTATGCAGGGAACATTGATGAAGATCGTAAAGACAGGAAGAATTATAAGGTCTTTGCAACGTTCAATGAAACTGGTGGGGTTACATTTCGGGCTGAAAATCCAAATATGAAATTTACTGTTAAAAAAGATGCAAGTTATACTGTTTCGGAACAGATGGATGCTGTACGTCCTTACCTATTGCATCGTTATATTACGGTAAATAATGTGGATTATGAATTTACGGATTATACCTTGGTTTCTACGACAGCTATAAAGTTCAAGGTTTCGGGCTCATTGATCTTGGAACGTCAATTGAATACGCAGATTCCTGACGAAGATCAGTCCATAGAATGGTAATTTCTACAAACCATTTGTAAGACTATTGGTTATATCTATGATATAAAAATAGTTTTATGATTGGAATAGTAGGTGGACTAGGCCCTTATGGAGGCTTGGATATTACGAAGAAAATTATAGATGAGACGGCGGCAAGATCCGATCAGGAACACTTGCCGCTCTTGTTATTCTCATGTCCAAATTTGATCTCTGACCGAACGGCATATTTATTGGATAAATCCGATGTTAATCCCGGTAAGGCTATTGCTGCAATTTTAAGACAACTTGAAATGGCCGGAGCGACCATTGCGGCGATTCCGTCCAATACGGCACATGCAGAACCAATTTTTTCTGTTGTTCAAGATGAGATGGCCCGTATGGGGAGCACGTTGAAGCTATTGCATATCGTCTATGAGACTGTCCGATTTGTAGACGAAAACTATCCCGACACGACAGTCGGGATTTTGTCTACCGCAGGAGAACAGATCTGCAGTTTATATCGGGAAGCATTTATTCGAAAAGGTTTCGTTGTTGTCGAGCCGGAAGGATCGCAGCAAGAGAAGGTAAATAATGCAATCTATGATGAGGATTATGGAATAAAGGCCCAACCCGTACCGATTGCGAATAAAGCAAGGGAAGATCTATTGTTGGTCATGGATGATCTGAAAAAGAAAGGAGCGCAGGTCATTATTTTGGGTTGTGCAGAGTTCCCTTTGGCTATCCCTGAACGGGATTACAATGGGATGACTATCATAGACCCGAATAGAATTCTCGCGCGTGCACTTGTTCACGCGCTAGCTCCGGATAAATTAAAGCCACTGTAGTCCTCTCTTTTGACAAATTGTCAGATTTTGGGTTTATATTCCTGTTGGTATGGGTTTTGTCCTTGATAGTTAGAAGCTTATGCAGTAAGGAGGACAGCATGCAAAAGATTATACATCGGGAAGGTGATCGTGGCCACGTCGATTTTGGCTGGCTGAAAAGTGCGCATTCATTCAGTTTTGGACAATATCTTGATCCCGAAAGGATGAATTTTGGTGCCTTGAGGGTATTGAACGATGATCAGGTGGAAGGTGGTCAAGGTTTTGATCGGCATGGACACGATAATATGGAAATTGTTAGCATACCACTGGAGGGGGCGCTGGCGCATCAAGATAGTATGGGCAATGGCCGTACGATCAAAACAGGAGATGTGCAGATTATGTCTGCAGGTACTGGTGTGCAGCACGCCGAGTTTAATAACGATCAGAAGAACCTTGTTAAATTTCTACAAATTTGGGTAATCCCCAACGAAATAGGGTTGGAGCCTAGATACGATCAGAAATCCTACCTTCAATTAGATCGGCACAATAAATTTGCAACGATTGTTTCACCGGATAAAATGGATAACAATGCTGTACACATACATCAGGATGCATATTTTAACTTGGCAGACATCGAGGCGGGTAAAAAGATAGAATATACTGTTCATTCGGAGCAAAATGGGCTTTATCTTTTTGTTTTGGAAGGAAAGATCGCCGTAGCAAATGAAATGCTATCAAGAAGGGATGCCATTGGTTTATACGAAACTGAAAAAATAGCGCTTGAAGCTTACTATGATACATCATTACTGCTAATTGAAGTACCAATGTATTAGGTCGAAGAAAAGCTATTCTTTAATAGGGAGATCATTTGATAGATCTCCCTATTTTTCTTAAATTGGATGAAGAAGAAATAAACTCATGGATAGCCTATTACAACCTTTTGAATCGCGTGACGTTTTACTTATCATGTTATCAGTCTTAATAGGTCTGCTGATTGGGATTGAACGTGAATATCGCAATAAATCCGCGGGTTTGAGGACGTTTATATTGGTGAGCTTTGGATCTTGTCTTTTTACTATTCTTTCATTAAAAATTGGATTGGCAAATCCAGATCGATTGGCGGCAAACATTATTACTGGTATCGGTTTCCTAGGAGCAGGCGTGATTTTCAAAGAAGACAATAAAGTAAGTGGTATAACAACCGCTACGACAATTTGGGCTGCAGCTTCTTTGGGTATGTGTGTTGGTGCTGGATATATATTTTTAGCGTTTATTGGTGTAGGCTTGGTTCTGATGATTTTAGCGCTGCTAACTTATTTGCAAACCTATATTGACAATTATCACAAGATAAAAGACTATGAACTGCAGACCTCATCTGAGGCAGATTTTGAACATACCGAGCAGTTAATCAGACGGATGGGTTTTAAGGCTGTCATTGTAAGTCAACGCTATAACAAAGAAAGTTTGAATACCATTTGGCGATTGACGGGAAATGTGACCAAACATCGGGAGTTTGTAGAAACAGTACGCCGTGATAGGCAGGTCGTGGCTTATCAATATTAGCAAGCTTTAGGATGAGCTGAAATGTATTAGGAAATGATGTCTATATTATGAGTACAGTTAAAATTGAAAAAGGACAGGCTTTTTGGTTAGCGGATCCCCAGGAACATGACTTCCCCGCCGCTTCCTGATACCAATCGCCACGTCAAGGAAAATCTAAGAAAGATCAAGAAGAAAGAAAAGCTATCTCCAATTCTGTTGGTTCGGGCAAATGGGAAACTTATCATAGCAGATGGTTACCACCGCTTATGTGCCAGTTATTATTTTACCGAGGATCTTGATGTGCCTTGTCGTTTGGTTTAACTATTCGTCATCATCCGTTTCCTGAGCAGGGGATATTTTCTGTAATAAACTGTTTACCTCGTCCTCCGTTGCTGTTAACTTGGCTTTGCAGACTTGAATGAGGTCGGAAGCCCTTTTGATTTTTCCCGCGAGCTCATCAATATTTGTTGTGCCATTTTCAATTTCCCTTACGATTGTTTGCAACTCGTTAAAGGCGTCTGTATAGGTATAATTCTGTTCCATTATGATATGCTTTCTTTAAAATTTTGTGTACCGATGGCCAAATTAAGCCTGGTTCGCATCCAGACCTTCTTTCGGAGATTTATCCGTTACAGTACTGGTAAGTTCGCCATATTCGAGTATCGTCTGTATCACATCGCCCGGTGATACCTGTGTCACCGACTGCAGTAGTTTTCCGTTAACCTTAGTAATTGAAAAACCTTGTTTCAATAACCGAATAGGATCAGAGAGTTGAATAATTCGCTCGGTATGAGCCAAAGCCGTCTTGTGCTCGTAAAGCCGTAATTTTATTAAGGAGTTCAGCTCATGTTGAAATTGCTGAACAGCGGCTCTCGAGGTCTGAATTTCCCTTTTGCCAATCCATTGTATATGTGTTGCGAGCTGAGATAGTACATTGCGCTCTTCTTTAAAACGAGTAAGAATGAGTTGCTGTATACTTTCCGCTGCCTTATCAACCGGAATAGCAAAGTTATGAAACTTCTGAATCAGAAAATCGGCGAGCTCACTGGGAGTGATCGCGTTTTTATAGGCGACCATTTCGCTAACCGTGTAATTCGTCGAATGTCCAATGCCTGTCAATACAGGGATTGGGAAGATAGCGATAGCACGTGCCAATAAGTAGTTGTTATAACTGGAAAGCCCAACCTCACCACCCCCTCCACGTATGATGGCGACGACATCGTATTTGTCGATTTTTTCAGCAATAACTGTAAGCTGATTGATAATAGAAGGTACTGACTTGTCTCCTTGTAATAATGCCGGAAAGAGCGTGCATTCTATGCGGTAACCCCAAGGGTTTTGATTAATAATTTTGTAAAAATCAGAAAGTCCCTTACTTGTTTCTACTGAAATAATCGCCAATCTTTTGGGAACCACCGGAAAGCCCAATAATTTATTGGACTCATATATGCCCTCTGCTTTCAGCTTTCGAATACTGTCTAACTTCTCCTTTTCAAGTTCACCTAAGGTAAAAGTCGGATCAATATCAACAATGCGCAAACTTAATCCGTACATGGGATCATAGGAAATACTTGCCTGAAATAACATCGTGATCCCTTCTCGCAAAGGTTCTTGGGCGACTTTAAGAAAATTGTTGTTGATACGATTGTAATCAGCTTTCCATAAGATGGACCGAATTTCAGCGACAATTTTACCATCCTGTTTCTCAACCAGCTCAGGGTAACAGTGGCCAGAATGCGTATAATGATTGAGCTTGTTCATTTCGGCTTTGATCCAGTACAAACTCTTATACCGCTCTGCAAGTGTCTTTTGGATACTGCGGCTGACTTCCAGCAAGGAAAATATTGTTTTATCTTGAATCAATTCTGGCATTAGTCAAACTTACAGAAAAAACCTTCATGATGCAATCCGGGGATGGTTGAATCTGCTATGACCAAAGGGAGACAGAATTTATTAACCCCGATAGTCAAGTCGAGTAACAAAATTGATTTTTTTTCGAGTGAGTATATTCCTTCGTTATTTAATTCGTATTTTTATTTGATAGAACCTAAAAAACGATAAAAGCAGAATGAAAAAACGATTTTTTGGGGCTTTATTTGCAGGTTTGTTCTGTATTAGCCCCCTGTTTGCTCAATATAAGTCTACGATTAAGAACGAGACGATACTGTTTAATAACCTCGATCAGTTGCTGCCTTTAGAAAACCTGGATCAACTTCGTATTGCAGTTGTCGTTCCTAACGCTGCAAAATATGCGACGTTCACAGAACAGTTGGCCCGCTATGCAAACACCAAAATTTTTGATTTTAATAAATTTGATGAGGACATCAAATATTATAACACCATTATTGTTGCTGGAAAGGAAGATGACTTAGATGCAGCTTGTCTCGCACAGTTGAAGCAGGCCGTATTAAACAATAAAAAAGTTATCCTTTGTCATTTTTTTGAAAATGAAAAGAGCAAAAAGAGTTTATCGGAGCATCCTCAGTCTGATTTGATCGAATTGCTTGCTCCTTTTTCAGAGATTGGACAGCGTCAGATGGCAATGTCTATTTTTGGTGGGATTCCTATAACCGCCGGTCATGTCAAAACCACACAGACAAGGCTGCAATATGGCGCTGCATCAAGTTCTAATCTGAACCTGTCCAAATTGACGAAGAAAATTGATGCCATTGCACAAGAAGCCATCGATAAGCAAGCAACACCGGGAGCTGTTGTCATGATCGTGAAAGACGGGCAAGTACTCTTGGAGAAATCTTACGGATTTCACACATATTCCAAAGATATTTCCACAAAAACAACTGATATTTTTGATCTCGCATCTGTCAGTAAGATTGCCGGTACTACTCCTGTGATTATGCGTCTTACCGAGCGGAATATTATTAATTTGGATAGTACCATGGGACATTACCTATGGCAGGCAAAGTATACCAATAAAAAGGATATCAAGCTTCGTTCCGTCATGTTGCATGAAGCAGGATTTACACCTTTTATTCCCTTCTATAAATATCTGAAAGTTGGAGACGTTGCTTCAGTCCGCGATGATAACCATCAAGTAAAAATGGCCGACAATAGCTATATCCTCAACAATTATTACCGCGATGTCATGTGGCCCGAGATGCTAAAATCACCTGTAAAACCCACTGGAAATTATGTGTATAGTGATATCAGTATGTACGTGATGAAGGAAGTTGCAGAACATCAGACCGCTGAACCTCTGCAAGATTATGTGCAGGAGAACTTTTACAGGCCATTGGGGATGACGCGTGCGGGTTACCTTCCCCGAGAGCGTTTTGCAAAGGATGAAATCGTTCCTACCGAGCAGGATACCTCCTTTCGGAAAACATTACTAGAAGGCTATGTCCACGATCAGGGTGCGGCAATGGCTGGCGGTATTGCCGGGCATGCCGGATTATTTGCTACAGCAAATGATTTGGCAATCTATGGTCAACTGTTATTGAATAGAGGAGAGTACGGGGGGGAGCGCTACTTTAAAACCGAAACAATAGATTTATTTACCTCCAGGCAATCGACAAGCAGTCGTCGGGGCTTAGGTTTTGACCGTTGGGATCCAAACCCAAAAAATGAATATCCATCTAAGTTAGCAAATAGCTCTGTATTTGGACATACTGGCTATACAGGGACATGTATCTGGATTGATCCACAAAATCAACTGATCTATATCTTTTTGTCTAATCGGGTACATCCTCAGGTGAGTACTAGGCTGTTGGATCTAAATATCAGAAGCAGGATTCAGGACGCTATTTATGAAACGATCAATGAAAGTCAAAAATGATAAAAGGCCTGCTATTACTTGGACTAGCAATGACGACACTCAACAATGTTGGATATAGTCAAGACTATAAACAGATACACCAAGATTTGGTGGTCGTCGACGGACACAATGATGTGATTTACGAATCCATTTTCCCAGGGAAAAATATTGGTCAGCGAATAAGTACGGGAGCTACTGATTTACCGCGACTGCGGGAAGGCGGTGTAGATGTGCAGGTATTTGCTGTGTGGTCCGATGATGCGAAGTGGAAATCCGGGGCATTTAAGCACGCCAATGACCAGATAGATGCATTGGAAAAGATGATTGCGTCGAACACCGATAAAATAAGTTTGGCAAAATCTTCACGTGATATCGATTCGATCTTAAAAACGGGAAAAATAGTCGCTTTGATTGGGGTTGAAGGCGGAAATATGATTGAGGGAAGTGTTGATCATTTAATGCGACTCTATGAGCGTGGTGCCCAATACCTCACTTTGACCTGGAACTACAATTTGTCCTGGGCGAGTTGTGCAGCAATGGAATCAGGTCGTATGAATCCCAAGGATAAAGGGTTGACGGCAAAAGGTCGAGCAATTATTCGGAAGATGAACGAATTAGGTATGATGGTTGATCTGTCCCATGGAGGAGAGCAGACTTTCTATGACGTGCTGGCGATAACGACCAAGCCGATCTTGGTTTCCCATAGCAACGCCTATGAATTATGTCCACATTTCCGCAATCTGAAAGATGCACAATTGGAAGCTTTGAAAAAAAATGGGGGCGTTGTTGGTGTCAATTTTTATTCAGGTTTTTTGGATCCAGCCTATGAAACAAGGCTTAAGGATTTGTATGTGGGTAAATTTGGCGATAAGGGGGATACAAAATTGAGTACTTGGTCTATGTATGAAAAGTTGCCAAAAGAACTTCAACGGCAAGCCGATGCTCCACTGTCGAAATTATTGGATCATATCGACTATTTGGTCAAAAAAGTGGGTATTGATCATGTTGCAGTAGGCTCGGACTTCGATGGCATAGAATCCTCACCCCAAGGTCTGGAAGATGTTTCTAAATTTCCACTACTGACCAAAGCGCTGTTGGAGAGAGGTTATACAAAGACAGATGTTGCGAAGATCATGGGACGAAATTTCTTGCGGATCTTAAAGGAAAATGAAGAATAAACACTTCCTTTCTTTAAAGTTTGTCAGTAAGGTTCCAGTATATACACAGCAGTGTTGAGGTATTGTTAAAATACTGATGTGGTATCTAGTAATGTAATATACTGTATATTGACTTAAGCCGCCATAGAAGTAGCATTATGGAAAGGCTGATCAGTCCTTGCATAATATCCTGGGTAATATAATACGTATGGGGCATGATATTACGCTTTTAACAGCTATAAATTTGTAATTTCGTAGCATGGCAAAATCAAAATCAGCATACTTCTGTCAAAACTGTGGCTACGAATCTCCCAAATGGATGGGACAATGCCCTTCTTGCAAGCAATGGAATAGTTTTGTTGAGGAAGTCGTCGAAAAGACGAGTTCAAAAGTGCCCGAATGGCGTAGTTCTACCACAGGCGGAAGCACGAAAAGAGCGAATAAAGCTGCAATCATTCACGAGATTGTCTATCAGGATGAATTACGGATATTGACTCCTGATCAGGAGTTTAACCGGGTTCTTGGTGGTGGTATCGTTCCGGGTTCATTGGTACTTATCGGAGGCGAACCTGGTATTGGGAAGTCTACGTTGATGTTACAGCTCGCTTTATCGATCCCACAAGTCAAGACACTTTATATTTCTGGGGAAGAAAGCGAACAGCAAATTAAGATGCGGGCAGAGCGATTGTCACAATCTTCTAAAGCAAATTGTTATATCCTTACCGAGACATCTACTCAAAATATTTTCAAGCAGATCGAGACGGTACAGCCGAACGTCATTGTAATAGATTCTATACAGACTTTACATTCCGCACAAATTGAATCGGCACCAGGGTCGGTTTCTCAGGTACGCGAATGTACCGCAGAATTGCTGCGGTTTGCAAAGGAAACCAGTACACCAGTTTTTATTGTAGGGCATATTACCAAGGACGGATCTATTGCAGGCCCCAAGGTTTTAGAACATATGGTGGATACGGTGCTTCAATTTGAGGGTGATCGTCATCATGTATACCGAATTTTACGGGCCGTAAAGAATCGTTTTGGATCTGCTTCAGAACTGGGTATTTATGAAATGCAGGGGTCGGGGCTTAGGGAAGTGTCAAATCCTTCGGAGATTATGATTTCCCAGCGCGATGAACCTGTTAGTGGCGTTTCCATTGCGGCGATGCTCGAAGGAGTGCGCCCTATGATGATTGAAGTGCAGGCACTGGTGAGTAATTCGGCGTTTGGAAATGCTCAACGCTCTTCTACAGGCTACGATACGAAACGATTAAATATGCTGCTGGCTGTTTTGGAGAAACGCTTTGGCTTTAGGTTAAGTGCACAGGATGTGTTTTTGAATATTGCCGGTGGGTTACGTGTCGAAGATCCTGCGATCGATTTGGCTGTTGTTGTTGCAATTATTTCTTCACAACAAGATATCGCGATTCGATCCAATCTGACTTTTGCCGGTGAGGTTGGTTTATCGGGTGAGATAAGGGCCGTAAATCGTATTGAACAGCGTATACAGGAGGCCGAGAAGTTGGGCTTTGATGGTATTTTTATTTCTAAATTCAATACCAAAGGATTGGATGCTAAAAAATATAATATTGCCATTCGTCCGGTTGCCAAATTGGAGGACATCTTCAGTGCTTTGTTTGGCTAAGCGAGAAAAAGGGGTAATCAATCGTTTAATATCCTAATTTACTGGGATCATCTTAAAATAGATTTTTTCAGAAAAATGGCCTTCTTCAAAGAATAAAAATTAAAAGACCATGCTTTTACTAAAACATGGTCTTTTTTATGGATCGTCTATAGTTTACTTTTTCAAGACTTCTTTCAATTTCGCGCGTAAAGCATCACCATGTAAATTCTTGGCGACGATTTTCCCATTGGGATCGATCAGTACATTCTGAGGAATAGATTTTACGCCATATAATGTTCCGACATCATTTTGCCAACGTTTGAGATCCGAAACATGACGCCAGTGCAATTTATCTGCATGGATGGCTTTAATCCAAGAATTGCGATCCTTATCAAAGGATATACCCAATATTTCAAAGTTTTCACCTTTAAATTGTTGGTATGTTTTTACAAGATCTGGGCTTTCGACACGGCAATCCGGACACCAAGATGCCCAGAAATCAAGGAGAACATACTTTCCTTTAAAGTCCGAAAGCTTTACAGGGTTACCAGTAGTATCATTTTGCGTAAACGCGGGAGCTGTTTTTCCAATTTGAACCGTTTCCAATGTATTTAAGTAGTCTTGGAACTCTTTTCCTTCACTTGAATTCTTAACATTTTTACTCAAGGTATTATAAAGCGCCTGAAGCTCGGGGTATACAGGGTCATAACCGCCGACTCTACGCAAGTCAACCAATGTCGATATAGAATCCGGAGCGGCCTTAACGCGTGCAATATACTCCTCTTTGGTAAGTTCTTTTTTTTGTGCAGAACCAAAGAATGGCAGAACTAAAAAAAGTAGTGTGATGTATTTTATCATGTTATTATTCTTATATATATTTACAAATATAAGAAAATCCACTAATTTAGTAGATTAATAAAATGTCAAAAAATGAACTTCAACCTAACTTCTAAACTTCCACATGTCGGCACGACGATTTTTACCAAAATGACGATGCTTGCCAATGAGCAGCAAGCCTTAAATCTGTCGCAAGGTTTTCCTGACTTTGAGACTGATCCGAAGTTGGTTCAATTAGTGTCTAAGGCAATGGAACAGGGGCATAACCAATATGCGCCAATGATTGGGGCACAGGCATTACGTGATACTATCGCTAAAAAATATCGTGAAGTTTATGACGTGGCGGTTGATGCAACAGCAGAGCTTACTGTGACATCCGGCGGTACACAAGCAATTTTTACAGCTATCGCCACAGTTGTTAGGCCACAAGATGAGGTTATTATCTTTGAACCGGCATACGATTGTTATGCGCCGACTATCGAATTGTTTGGCGGTAAAGTTGTTCCCGTGCGATTATTGGCTCCTGATTTTCAGATTGACTGGGATTACGTAGCTACGTTAATTAATTCCAAAACCCGTTTAATCATCATCAATAATCCGAATAATCCAACAGGCAAAGTACTTGGTAGAGAAGAATTGATTAAACTTGGGGATTTGTTATCAGGTACCAATGCGTTGTTGCTGAGCGATGAGGTATACGAGCATATTGTGTTTGACGGAGCTTCCCCACAATCGGTACTGGAAATACCCACCTTGCGGGAGCGAAGTTTTGTTATAGCTTCTTTTGGAAAGTTATTGCATACTACGGGTTGGAAGATTGGTTATTGCATTGCCCCGCCGCAATTAACTCAAGAATTTAGAAAAGTACATCAATTCAATGTATTTAGCGTAAATACGCCCATGCAATTCGCTATCGCAGCATATCTGGAGGATATAAGCTATGTCAAAGGCCTATCGCATTTTTTTGAGCGGAAAAGGAATTTGTTGAAGGACGGATTAAGGGGATCCCGGTTTAAGATTCTTCCTTGCGAAGGAACTTATTTCCTTAATATAGATTATAGTGCTATCAGTCAGGAGAAAGAATTTGAGTTTGCTTGTTCGTTAACCAGGCAACACAAAATTGCAACAATCCCACTTTCGGCGTTCTATAAAGAAGCTACAAATCAACAAGTTTTGCGAGTCTGTTTCGCTAAAAAGGATGAAACGCTATTAAAAGCCGTCGAGATTTTGAATAAGGTATAATCGTATTATTGACCTAAAAGAATAGCTAAAAGGTTTTATTTAAAATATTGCTAAGAAAGAACCACTTTATTAAAATTTTACTTCAACTTGAGGTACTAATTTTATAAATTTGTAATTCACGTTTATCAACATACCCATAAAATGGCTAGATTAAATTTATTGGAAGAAACGCGCTTCGAAAAAGTCCCTGTGAGCGTCTATCCAGATCAAAATTCAGCTTCGAAAAACGTTGCAAATCGTATTGCTGAAATTATTCGTGCAAAGCAAGAGAAAGGTGAGAAAGCTGTTCTGGGCCTTGCTACTGGTGCCACACCGGTAAAAGTCTATCAAGAATTGATTCGTTTGCATAAAGAAGAAGGTTTAAGCTTTAAGAACGTGATTACCTTCAATCTTGACGAATACTACCCGATGCAACCTGATGCTGATCAGAGCTATGTGACCTTTATGAACAAAAACTTGTTCGACCACGTAGATATTGATGCGGCCAATGTAAATATTCCAGATGGTACCTTAGCTCCTGATCAAGTAAATGCATTCTGTGAGGCGTACGAACAGAAGATTACGGCAGCAGGAGGTTTAGATATTCAATTATTAGGTATTGGCCGTACAGGCCATATCGGATTCAATGAGCCAGGTTCTGCACCTAACTCTGGTACACGTGTGGTAACGTTGGACGATTTAACTCGTCGCGATGCTTCCCGTGCTTTTGGTGGAAAAGAAAATGTACCAACAAAAGCGATTACCATGGGTGTAGGTACAATTTTCAAAGCGAGAGAGATCATTTTGATGGCTTGGACCGAAACAAAGGCTGAGATCATTAAAAAAGCAGTTGAAGGTGAAATCTCCTCAGAGATTCCTGCAACTTATCTACAATTATCGGATAACGTTGAATTTATTCTTGATGAAGCTGCTGCTTCATTGTTGACACGTTTTGATCTTCCTTGGTTGGCAGAAGATGTTACTTGGACACCTTCGTTAATTAAAAAAGCAGTTGTTTGGTTAGCTTTAGAGATCAAAAAACCAATCCTGAAACTTACCGACGAGGATTATAATGCACACGGAATGGCGAAGTTGGTTACAGAAACCGGTCCGGCATATAATATCAACATCCGTATATTCAACGAACTTCAACATACGATCACGGGATGGCCGGGAGGTAAACCCAATGTTGACGATTCACAACGTCCTGAGCGTGCCAATCCAGCGAAGAAAAATGCAATTGTATTTTCTCCACACCCGGATGATGATGTCATCTCGATGGGGGGGACATTTATTCGTCTGGCAGACCAAGGACACAATGTCCATGTTGCTTATCAAACTTGTGGTAATACAGCTGTTTGGGATGATGATGTGGTACGTTATCTGGAGTTTGCTGAAGATTTAGCAAAACAAATAGGGGCAGAGGCGGAAGCTTCTCAGATCGGTCGAATTTATGATGAGGAAAGAGCAATTTTTGCGACAAAAAAACCAAATCAGATCGATACTGAACTTGTCCGTAAAATCAAAGCATTGATCCGTAAGGGTGAGGCGATCGCAGGAGCTCGTTTGGTTGGTTTGCCAGATGAAAATATCCATTTCCAGGATCTGCCTTTCTATGATAGACAAAAGTTTTCAAAAAATGTATCTTTTGAAGATGATATTCAACAAACAATGGAATTGTTGTGTCAGGTAAAACCACATCAGGTATTTGCTGCAGGTGACTTTGCTGACCCACACGGTACGCATAAAGTATGTTTCGATATCTTGTTTGAAGCATTGAGCAGATTGAGCAAAACAGATGAATGGACCAAAGATTGTTGGTTATGGTTATACAGAGGCGCATGGCATGAATACCCAATCCACGAGATCCAAATGGCCGTTCCATTATCTCCGCAAGAAGTTTATCGCAAACGTTTAGCCATCTTCAAACACCAATCTCAAAAAGATTTACCTGTATTCCCTGGAGATGATCCACGTGAATTCTGGGTACGTGCTGAAGACCGTACAAGCGAAACCGCAGCTTTATATGACCAATTAGGTCTTGCAAATTATGAAGCTATTGAAGCGTTCGTAAGATGGAAATTTGACTAAAATAACTGTCTGACTATAAAATAACTGTCTGACGACATAAAAAAGTCCTGAGCCTGAGGTGGTTCAGGACTTTTTTATTTTTAATCATTCTAAATAGGTTATTTTTTATACCTTTGCGGTGTTATTTAGAATAATTAAAAATAATTACCCAAAATTATTAACATGGACAAACACTTACTAGCTCTTGCTTCTACATTTTTAATCGGAGGTGCAGTATATGGTCAAACCTCGGGAATCGTCAAAGGTAAAGTCGTCGATACACAAAATAATCCTTTAAGTTCAGTAACCGTTTCAATCGGAGATAAAAAGGTCCGTACAGACCATAGAGGTCATTTTAGACTACATGGCATCGACCAAAATACGGTGATTAAATTCACTTATATGGGCTACCAAACAACCGTTATTGATTATGTTTTTAGCACGAAGAGCCCTGAAGTGATTATTGATCCAATTACCCTGGTGAGCAATGAACAGGCGATTGATGAGGTGGAAGTGTTTGGTGAACGCAACAAAAAGCCAAAAGGCTTGGAAATGATTACACGTATGCCATTAAAACCTTCGGATCAAATTCAGAGTATTTCCGTCATCTCCAATAAGGTAATTCAAGATCAGGGTATTCTTACGTTGACGGATGCTGTAAGAAATATTCCGGGTGTAACCTTATTCGGTTCTTATGGCGGTGTTAAAGAATCTTTGTCAACACGTGGTTTCAGAGGGGTACCTGTCTTGAAGAACGGTGTGCGGATGGACTCTCAATTTCAGACTGCATCTGGAGTCGTTGATATGCAAGGTGTGGAGTCTATTCAAATGATTAAAGGGTCTGCTGCGGTTACGCAGGGTGTTATTACGGATATCGGTAATGCAGGAGGGGTAATTAATGTGGTCACTAAAACTCCTAATTTCACGAATTCTGGAGAGATTGGTGTCCGTGCGGGAAGCTGGGGGCAATTCCGCCCAACCTTTGATTTCCAAACGGTACTGGATAAGAAAGAGACCGTTGCTTTTCGAATGGATGGCGCTTATGAACGTAGTGATAGCTACCGCAAAAGTGTATCCTCCAACCGTGTTTATCTAAATCCATCCTTAGCTTGGAAACCAACGGATAAGACGACAGTTACTTTGGAGGGCGATTATTTTAATGATAATCGTACGCCCGTTAATTCCGCAGTCAATTTAAATCCTTCGCAAGGGGTGAATGCGCTATATGTTATCCCGAACAATAAGTTTTTGGGCTTCAATTCCGATAATAATAATACAGAGATGAAGAGCTTTATGGCCCAGATCAATCATGAATTGACCGATCGATGGAGCATCAGAGCTTCTATTGCAACGTCCTCTTATCAGGTTGATAATCACTCATCTTCTTCTTCACCGATTAAAGACGATGCAAAACAATATAACACATTCTCGCGCTCAATGAGCAAAAGCCTGCGCGATGACAAGAATAAAACTTTTCAGTTTGACTTGATCGGAAAAGATCTTTATACGGGTAAAGTAAAACATTTGGTTCAGGCAGGGGTGGACTATCGTATTGCTGATGCGACAACAACTTCTTTTGCAGGAAAATTAAGTCCACTGGAGAAAAATGTTCTTTTGAAAAAAGCGGATCAAAATAGTAATGTAATTGATATTATTGATATTCACGGCGATTGGGTAAATGATCTATCCGAGGTTGTCTACGTCGATTCTTTGGGAAACCAGCGAAAAGGAAAGCAAATCGCCTACACAGCAGGAACGCCTGTGCGAAGTTATTATTCTTCTATAGGATTTATGGGGCAGGACGTTATTGAATTTAATAAATACATTAAGGCTGTATTAGGTTTACGTTATTCCGAAATTACAACAAAAGATTTCACATCAAACGGTAATAAAAGGGAGTCTGCATGGAATCCAATGGCGGGGGTGATTTTTACGCCATTTGAGAATTTTAATGTATTTGGGTCTTATACAAACTCAACGAATTTAAGGAATGCTGCGAATCCATTAACCGATGGTACAGCAGCAGGTGCTTCTAAAACCGAACAATTTGAAGGGGGGATTAAATCCGATTGGCTGAATAATCGGTTACGTTTCAATTTAACCTATTTCCATATTTATACCTCTAACTTGACCAACGCTGAGTATACACCGGGCACTAATGTTGCTACAGGATTATACTTTAAGGCAGGGGATCTGGTACGCGATGGTATTGAGGCTGAGTTGAACGGTCGTGTATTGGAAAATTTAACAGTGATGTTGGGTTATGCCTATTTAGATGCGCGATATAAAAATTCACCTTCCTATATGGATGGATCGGCACCGATGAACGCGCCAAAACATACGGCAAATGCATGGATACAATATGTATTTAATCAAGGAGCTCTTCGGAACCTGAGTTTAAGTGCGGGTGTTTATTATGTTGGAGACCGACCTGTCAATGAATATAGCTTAACACCAAATGGACATGGTGAATATTATGGTACAGAACCTTTCAATATGCCAGCATATACCACATTAAATGCACAGGTGGGATACAAATGGCGCAAATTTGATGCGAAAGTCTTTGTAAATAATATCACCAATGAGATTGGATTGAATTCATACTTCCGAGGAGGTTTTATTAATCAGATCGATCCAAGAAATGCTGCTGTTGCATTGAGTTATAAGTTTTAAGGATACAACATCTATCTAAAACAGAAGGGCTGTCCAAAGAAGTTGGACAGCCCTATTTTTTTCTGAACGTGTCTGATCTTATTGGCCAGAAAGAACCTTCTGTCGCTTTCATCGCTGTTGGTGTCTTGCGAAGTCATGAAGGTTTTATTCTATTTTGCCTTTATCAGCTTAAGTGCCAGTTCAAACAGTCGATTTTTGAAGTGACTGATGTTATTTTATGTAGCTTTTTTTTATTGCCAACGCCAATAGCGTTTATCATTTTGCGTGCCAATGAATTAATAGCTGATTACATCACCTGATCGTCCTTTTGCATCAAAGACTTTAAATAAGTATTTCTTTCCAGTCTGGAATGGTATCGGACCGTTCACGGATTTAGATTTCAATGTTGGTGTACTGCCGTTGTCGCTGTAATAGACTTTGAAACCAGGATAATCGGTATTGATAAGGAGTTGGCTACCTTCTTTCTTGATTCCAATTTTAGGAAGTCGATAGGTATAGCCTCCATTTACCCCATCCAGTTTTCTCAATTCATCCTCACCTAATTTTTTGATAAAGGAGGTATACGATTTACGGTAAGTGGCCTCGTCAAAAGAATTTCCTTTTTCCCAGGTTTGTTCGGGGGCCCATGCGCGATCGGCAATCGCTATTAAACGTGGAAATATCATTTCCTCAAGGCGCTGGTCAGTAGATACCTTTTCTGCCCATAAGGCCCCTTTGATACCGAGGAGGTTTTTTTTCCCTTCCGCTGTAAGCTGTTCTTTATTGGTGTATGCCTCAGGTCTAAGATCTTTTCCGGTGTCATCCTTGCGCAGATTGATGAAGAAATTTTCAGGAGAAAACGAATAAGTTCTATTCAGATTAACCGTACCAACCCAACTGTGTCCTGGATCCGCAAAATCACGGTCCCAAGACATGTCCAGGTAGTTGTTTGCAGCACTCGTATAAACAACTTTATATCCTGCATTTGCCAATCGATAAGCGAGGTCTTCCTGTCCCTGGCCAGGGAGATTGTTCCATACGTTCAAATGGATGCCGGATTTTCCTAGATCGGCATTTACAACCATGCCTTTTCCTTTATTGCGCATACCCATTTCTTCCCATCCAGACATCGTTAACCCTTTTCCTTGAACAAGGGTATTAATTTTGGTAATATACAGCGGCCATACGTCGAGTACATTGGCGATATTATTTTCCTTCATAAAGGCCAATACCTTTGGCGATTTTTCCCAAACACCACTTGGCGTCTCGTCGCCTCCCAAATCGATAATTGTCAACGGAACTCCAGCTTGATCATGCATCGCTTTGATTTCATCGATCACCTTGCTCAGGAAGTGATAGGTTGAAGGTAGGGCAGGGTTCATGACATTGTCATTCCAGTTTTGTGCAGAATTATAAACAGATTTGTCCTCTGCATCGTTAAGCAGGAATTCCTCCGCTTTTTGTTTATCACCAAGGTTTGAATAATGTGCAAAACGCGCACGCATTGCTTTGATTGCAGCACGCGCATGGCCAGGAGTTTCTACCTCGGGTATGACATCGATGTGTCTTGCCTGTGCATATTTTAAAATTTCGATATAGTCAGCAACACTGTAGAATTGATGCGGTTTAGCCGTAGCGCCAGATCCATAAGCAGACTGTATTGCCTTTCCATCTTCAAAATTAGCTGAACGGTTGGCTCCGATAGCCGTTAATTCGGGTAGGGCTGGGATTTCCAATCGCCAACCTTCGTCGTCAATGAAGTGGAAATGGAACTTGTTCAACTTGTAAGAAGCCATGAGATCCAATATTCTTAAAACCTCGGCTTTGCTATGGAAATTACGGGCAGCATCCAGCATAAATCCACGGTACCCATAGCGCGGGCTATCTTCAATGTTGCCGAATTGTAATGTGATCGATTTTATGCCTTTATTCCATTGACTGTGATTGATCAACGATTTTAACGATTGTATGGCATAAAATGCACCAGCTTTATCTGATGCTTCTATTCGTACACCCTTAGCGCCAATCGTTAAGTGATAGGATTCGGATTTTAAGTTTTTTGCTTTGACAATCTCAATGCCGCCTTGTGGACTGGATGAAGCTGCTAGCTTAACGCCTGAATAGCTGGTCAGGAAATCTGTCAGAAAGCCTCCTTCGCTAGCAAATTCATGGTCAATAAAAAAATTGGTACCTGTCGATAAGTTGAATTTTTCGTTATTATTGATGCTGATATTGCTTGGTAAAGGGATGATATACTGTGCTGCTATACCCTCTACCAGCTTATTTTGATCGTATTTATAAGCAAAGTAAGCTTTTTTTTCAGCGTCCGACTGGGGAGCAATTTTAACCGCAGAATAATCCGAAATATTTGTTGCAAGCCCAGTCTTATTGTTTTTTAGGTATAGACCAATTGGTCCATCCGTATAATTGACCAGTCCAGTCGTGATAAAATCGATGTGGACTGTATCTTGCGCATTTAATAAAAAGTTATTTTTCTTAAAGCTAACCTGAAAGAGATCTCCGTTTCGGTGGTCTATCGCAAAACGTTTGTCGACCTTATCTGGATCGATAGAGCGAATAAAATTAAACCAGATGCTCCAGTCGTTGAGTTGAACAGCACTTTTCCCCTTGTTTTTTAAAATTAGGGTGGATACCGGATTTTTACGGATATTCTGTCCGTCTTTGACCTTCCAGGTGAGTTGCAGTTGATCTGCGATAGCGCTCGATTTCTGGGCATAGGCTTCCTGACTTAATAAAGCCAAGCCTAGTCCGGCATAGAGTAGCGGTTTTTTGATTTTTTTAAAATTAGTCATGTTGGTTACTTTTTCAATGACTCTAAATATAGCTATTCTAGAGGGTTTTATGATCTATTTCAAAAAAAATGAATAAAAAAAAGATAAAAATTTTGACACATTTATAAATATTTCTATATTTGCACACCGAAACAGAAAACGGCCCGTTCGTCTAGGGGTTA
>NZ_DKSP01000045.1:0-19239 GCF_002472745.1 Sphingobacterium sp. UBA7253
AAATTGCTGCGCATCGTTATACAATCTCAAGATGAGCTCCGGCTGTTGTCCAATGGGTACGTAGGAGTTTTTAACCTTTTCCTGTGCAGCCCGCCAATCATCGCCGAACCCCATTTCACGGCTCGCTTTCAATAACTCGGCCTCACACCATTTAAACTCCTGATCGGCCAATTTTAAAAGATCGGCAGCGGTATAACTGATCATTTCTGCTTTGAGTCTTCTGTTTATCTCTTTTTCCCCAATAGGCCAACCAGCAATCTGACTACCGTCATCAAACACTTTCCAATCACTTTTTGCAGCCAATTTCTCCTTATAATCCGAGAGCTTGCCTTTCACCTGCTGAAATATAGCCGGTACCCACCAGCTAAATTCAGGGTCGTATCCATTATAAAAATCGAAGGTGCTGGTGATCCTTAAGTCCAGTGAATTTAATAAGGTAACCAGAAAGTTGACATCTGAATAAGGAATATTGGTCTTTTCCTGTAGAGCAGCTATTGACCGATCGATTTCACCAGCAACCAGCGTCAGCTCTTTCGCGACATCTTCTCCTGCCAGACGCTTCCCCCTACGGCGTTCCTTTTCAAGTGCAAAAATTCGCTGTGCGAAAGGTAAATACACAGATAACCGGTTGTAATTCGACTCATCTTCTTTCAATGAAAGGAGATCACTTTTTAGTTTGCGCTTCAGTAAGATAAAATCTACCTGCCCCGATGTTTCGAGTTCTTCATAGGGGAACTTGTCCAGCTTGTTCAAATATTCGTTATCCAAACGTTGAAGACGTGCTAACTGTTCGGGCGAAGCGGCAGCCCGCTGATTGCCCCAGCCTTTGGGCATAGGGCCATAAAAATAGTTGATCGCCTCAACATCATGCCCATATTGTACAATATAAGGCTCTATAGGAGTTGTATGGTCGTATAATTTCATCTTTTGTGCATGCATGGGGACCGGGAATAGAAAGAGCAGTCCATAAAACAATGTTTTGGGGGCTATAAAAGAAAAAGAACGATTCATAATTCGGGTGTTGGTTTATATCATAATTTTATCAGTCGAAACGATCAGGTCTAAAACCAGTGATTTCAGACTCTATTTTCTGTCCTGCCAATAAATCTGCAACAACTTTCCCATAGGCAGGGCCCAAGCTCAAGCCCATCATACCACCCCCACCGGCAACTAGGACATTATCAAATTTTTTCAATCTTCCCAGATAGGGCAATCCGTCAGGCGAGCAGGGTCTGTAACCATACCATATTTTTTCGCTTGGGTAATCGACCTTCAATTCCGGATAATATTTAGGAATGGATTCTACAATTCCGCGGACACGGTTTTCATAAATTTTGTCATTTGCTGGTCCCAATTCCATCGTACCGCTGAATCGGATCTGGCCATTCATGGGGGTTACAGCAACACGAGCCTCCAGTAATAATGCCGCATGATTCAATGTATTCTCTTTCTCGGGCTGATACATAAAAGAATACCCTTTTCCTGGCATAAGCGGTGTATTTACGTGCAACTTTGATGTCAGCTGCGGTAAATAAGCGCCACCAGTCAAGACAAAAGCATCCGCCTGAAAACTTCCTTTGTTGCTGATCGCCTCTTTCACCTTATTTCCGGCTGTTATAAATTTACTGACCTCTGTTTCTTCGAAAAAAGCGACCCCTGCGGCTTTCAAATATTGAATCAATTGCCGCATTAACTTTGGTGGGTATAATTTTCCATCACAGCGATAAAGTATAGCACCTAAAACATCCAGCTTCAGATTAGGCTCCAGTTCTTGAACGGCATTTCCCTCTAGAATATCGACATCAAGTCCAAGATCCTGAGCACGATGAGCCAATTCAATTTCTTCATGCTTCATTTCCTTAGATTTATACATCATCAGGATCCCGTTCTGCTTCAGTTCAAAATCAAACCCTTCCTCCTGCGCCAATTCATCATATAATCTGCTGCTGTAGAGATTCAAATCACGTATTGCAGTCGCATGCTGTTCTACATGTGAGCGATTAGCATGTTTTAAAAACTTCAATCCCCAATTGATCATTCGTGGATTTAGCGAAGGCCGTACATAAAAAGGGCTTTTACTATTGAACATCCACTTTATCCCCTGCGCTACAATACCAGGGGCAGCCAAGGGCGTAAAATGACTGGGGACAATCATGCCGGCATTGCCATAAGAACAGTTATTGTCCAAGGTATTTTTTTCGAGGATTTTCACATTCCATCCGTCTCTTACAAGGTAATAGGCGGAAGCAAGTCCTGCAATTCCTGCACCAACGACGACAACCGTACCTCTATTATTTTCTTTCACGTTGCTCTTGTCTTATTATTTTTTTAAATCACCTGAACTATTAAATCACTTGAAAACCGCCAAAATAAGGATCCTCATCATCCAAGAAAATGGTATTATAGCCTGTTATCCGTGCCCAGCCTTCTATGGATGGGACAATGGCCGGTCTGCCATCGACGGTTGTTTCAGCTTCAATTTTACCGGTAAATTGTGACCCGATATAACTTTCATGTATAAACTCCATCCCTTTCTTGAGTTTCCCTCTAGCATACCATTGCGCCATACGGGCTGATGTACCTGTACCGCATGGAGAACGGTCTAATGCATTATCGCCAACCAATACAGCATTACGCCCTGATGAGTTAGGAAGCTTAGGATTTCCCGTCCATTGGATGTGAGTCAATCCATGTATATTAGCATCTTCGGGATGAACAAAAGAATATTTTTCATTCAGCAGCTGCCGGATTATTTTTCCATAATGAATGAGCTGGCTTGCTGAATAAGAACTGATATCTTGAAAATTAGTCTGTGGGTCAATAATGCCGTAAAAGTTTCCACCGTAGGCAACGTCAACGCTGATGTTGCCTAGATCCGGGCAATCGACCGTTAAGGCTTCAGCGTATAAAAAGGATTTGACGTTGGTAAGCTTTACGCTTTTCACCTTAGATCCCTCTTGGACATAGTCGATATGTACAAGTCCAGCCGGAGTTTCCAACCTTAATTTTCCGGGAACCTTAGGTTGAACTAGGCCCTCCTCTATAGCAATCGTCACTGTACCAATAGTCCCATGTCCACACATCGGTAGACAACCACTGGTCTCAATGTAAAGGACACCAATATCATTTTGCGGATCAAAGGGTGGATAAAGCATACTGCCACTCATCATGTCATGGCCCCTTGGTTCAAACATCAATCCCATACGGATCCAATCGTATTCACGTATAAAATGTAACCTGCGCTCCATCATCGAGTTTCCTTGTAACAATGGGGTTCCACCGGCCACCAATCGCACGGGACAACCACAGGTATGCGAATCAATACAAAAAAAAGTCTTCTTCATTTCTGGTTACTTGTTTATATGGTCACTTGTTTCTATTATGCTTTAGTCCATTGCTGGTTGACCAAACGGTCAATTTGTAATGGGTTTCCGTCCTGCAGTTCTTTAGGCAAAAATTCATTTGGCCAATTTTGAAAACTAATGGGACGAATAAAGCGCTTTACTGCATCGGGCCCGACAGAAGTGAAACGTGCATCTGTGGTTGCCGGATAAGGTCCGCCATGATGCATAGCATACTGTACTTCAACCCCAGTTGGCATCCCCTGAAACAAAAGCCTTCCACATTTGTCCTGTGCAATTGAAAAGAGTGCCTGGCATTCGCGGATATCCTGCGCCGATGCCGCAAAAGTGATGGTAATCTGTCCTTCGAGCTGCTCCATTACATTTTTCATTTCATTGAGGTCCGCACAAGATATAATTAGCCCAAAAGGTCCAAAAACCTCTTCCAATAACTTAGGATTAGCCAAAACTTGGCTTGCTTCCGCCTCAGCAAGCAGGGCCTGCGCAAAATCTTGCCCTGTATTATCCTGCCATTCTTCCAATATACTGACACCATCGTATTGAACCATTTCCCCTTTTAAACGGTTGTAGCTATCCAATATTCCTGCGTGCAGCATTTTGCCGGTCGCGGCAGCTTGAAGTTCTTTCTTCAACGCCGCTTTAAGAAGATCTAGCTGTTCGCCGCCAATACTTACCAGAACACCTGGATTGGTACAAAATTGACCAACACCTAAAAGCAATGAGGCAATATACTGCTTAGCAAAAGGTTCCAGATTGCTAGCTAAGTAGTCCGGTAAAAGAAAAACCGGATTTACGCTCCCCATTTCGGCAAATACCGGAATAGGATCAGGTCTTGACTGGCCCAGATCAAATAAAGCTTTCCCGCCACGGAAAGAACCTGTAAATGCGACTGCTTTTACGAATCTGTGGCGGACCAATTGTTGTCCAGTAGCAAATGAATCCGACAGCACATGATTAAAAACGCCAGTTGGAGCTCCTTGTTTTGAAATCGCCCGATCAATAGCGTCAGCCATTAATTGCGAGGTTTTAAGATGAGCGGGATGCGCTTTTACGATAACTGAACAGCCCGCACCAATGGCACTGGCGGTATCCCCACCTGCTGTTGAAAAAGCGAAAGGGAAATTACTTGCGCCAAAAACCACAACAGGACCAAGCCCTTTATTATACTTCCGTAAATCAAATTGGCCATTTGGGTCTCGATCAATGCGTACTTCACTGTATAAACCAGTTCGCACAGCATCGGCATATCGACGCCACTGATTGACCGTTCTCGCTTTTTCACCTTGCAGTCTTCCCAAAGGAAGGGCCGTTTCCAGATGGGCCGTTTCAATCAGGACGTCTCCCAATGCCTCAATTTCTGCGGCAATGGCATACATCAATTCCGCCCGTTCAATGACATCAGTTTTTTGAAGAAACTGAAACCCAGCCTCCGCCTGTTTTACGACGTAATCAATCTCATTTTCGTTTCTATCCATTCCTTTTGTTTTTATTGTAAGTATCTATCTTCAAAAATCAATAAAAACCTTCCCGATATCTTCATTCCTTGCGGCATTAAATATAATAAGAAGGTCCTTTTCGCCTATTTTTATCCGGCCCTAAAAAAGGAAATTTTCTGAACCTTCGTCCAGAAAGTTCAGAAGCATTCCTATAATTGTGGTCTGGTTGCGATTGAATCTGCAATAATTTTTTTAACGCGTTGTTCTTCCTCGCCGATCAATGGCAATCTGGGAGCGCGTGTATAAGGTGTTGAAATTCCTTCGGCTGTCGCTGCCAATTTAATATATTGGACCAACTTAGGATGAATATCCAATTCCAATAAAGGCATAAACCAACGGTATATTTCTACAGCTTTGCTGTACTCGCCAGCCTTTACAAGATCGTACATGGCCACAGTTTCTCTTGGAAATGCATCGACCAGTCCAGCAACTAAACCATCAGCCCCTAACATCAAAGACTCGAGTCCTAAGGTATCTACACCAGCCATAATCTTTAATCGATCACCAAAACGATTTTTCAAACGCGTGATATTTGTTAAATCTCGTGTAGACTCTTTCACCGCCTGAATATTTGGTTCCAATAAGAGTTCCTCAAACATGTCCAGCGATACATAAGTACTATAGTCAACAGGGTTGTTATAGATTAAAATTGGCAATTTGGTACTTTGTGCAACAGCACGAAAATAAGCGACTGCTTCTCTATCATCAGCTCTATAGCGCATCGGTGGCAATAACATCAAACCGTCTGCGCCCAATTCTTCACTCGTTTGAGCCACTTTGATCGCTGCAGCAGTTGTATTTTCTGCAATATTCAACAACACCGGTACACGCCCAGCGACAACCTTCAACGCATATGTCAATAAATCATACTTTTCTTCCGTACTCAAAACACTTGCTTCACCCAATGATCCAGCGATAATCAAACCGTGAACACCTCCATCCAATTGTGCTTCAATGTTTTTACCAAACATATCAAAATCCAAATTTCCATTTTCATCAAATGGTGATAACATTGCAGGATAAATTCCTTCCCATTTAAATTGTGCCATAGCGTATTATTTTAATATTTCTTTATCACAAATCTATTTGGAATAGCGAGGTCAATCTTCTTATGAATTAATCAACACTGACCTAATATTGACCTTTTCTAGTAAATACAACTCATGAAGAAGCGGAAGAATGGCTTTCTAATTTTAAATACAGATTTATAACTTATTTCAGCAAAACTTCAGATTAGTGCCTTTAAAGTTGAAATTTGACTTCAGTAACTT
Source organism: Sphingobacterium sp. UBA7253 (assembly GCF_002472745.1). NCBI lineage: Bacteria > Pseudomonadati > Bacteroidota > Sphingobacteriia > Sphingobacteriales > Sphingobacteriaceae > Sphingobacterium > Sphingobacterium sp. UBA7253. The sequence continues at coordinate 6,130 of NZ_DKSP01000045.1, forward strand.
AAATGTAAGTTCAACATTTATAACAAGATTTACAAAAAATAGCATGTAAAAGATATATATACATGTTTATCGGCGTAAAATTTCGACAGCTATTATGGAATGTATAGCTGCAGATTAGAAATAACAAAGGTTGCACTGTCTGACAGGCAACCTTTGTATCGTATATAATAATTAAAAATGGGTAACTAATCGCGGTTCTCCTTTTTATAAGAGAAGTAAAAAACGACTGGCAGTACAGAAAACGATAGAATCATACAAATAATCAATCCGCCGACAATCATAATAGCCAAGGGTTTTTGGATTTCAGATCCCATTCCGTTTGAAAGTGCGGCCGGTAATAACCCCATTGCCCCCATTAACGCAATCATTAGGATGGGTCTGATCCGGCTTTTTACAGCTTCATAAATAGCGGGTTTCAAGCTCATTTTATTCAACAGATTTTCTTTCATTATCCCTATTAAAACAATGCCGTCAATCGTGGCTACACCAAAGAGAATAATAAATCCGATACCCGCCGAAATTCCAAATGTCGTCCCAGTAACCCACAGCGATACAAAACCACCTATAAATGCAAATGCCAGTGTAAGCGAAGAGATCAACGTATCTTTGACGTTGCCAAAATTGGCATACAGCAAGAGTAAAATCAAAATAAGAGAAATTGGCACAACATTCATCAGCTGTTTTGTAGCCCGTTCCTTACTTTCGAATTCTCCGGCCCACACGACCTTATAAGATTTGGGCAGTTTAACATCTTTTTCTATCTGTTTTTTTGCATCGGCAATTGTACTTCCCAAATCCCGACCTTCAATGTTGAAGCCAACACCAATATAACGGGAATTGCCCTCTCTGTAAATAAATGCCGGACCGGTATGATAATCTATTGTTGCGATCTCCCGCAGTGGTACTTTTTGATCATTCATCGTGGGAATGATGATATTTCCGATCTTCTCAGGATTGTCACGATACGATTTTTGGAAGCGGAGACGTACATCAAAGATGCGCTCGTTTTCATAGAAATGTGTCACAGATTGCCCGCCAATAGTCATTTCGATCACAGATTGCACATCCTTGGTCGAAACACCATATTTGGCCATTTTCGAATCATGCAGCTGAATCCTTAGTTCAGGCAAACCGATATTTTTGAAAACATTGATGTCCGTAATACCGTTCACCTTTTTAAGTGATTCGGCAAACTTATTGGCTTTATTTTCTAAATCTTGTAAATTCTCACCAAAAATTTTGATGACCAGCGGACTTTTTACTCCGGCTACATACTCCTCTACATTATCCTGGATCGGCTGGCTAAAACCGAAATTTATTCCCGGAAAAGTCTGTAGACTATCCCGCATCTGACCAATCAATTTCTCTTTTGACAGTTTTCTTTTCCACTCGCCTTCGGGTTTCAATTCAATATTGAATTCAATATTGAAAAAACCGGTTGGATCTGTACCATCATTGGGGCGGCCTGTTTGCGTCATGATAAAATCAATCTCGTCAAACTGCTTCATCAATTTTGCTTTCATGGTTTTGGTCAGCTTCACAGATTCTTCTAGGTTGACACTATTGGGTAAGGTTGCGCGGACATAAATTGCACCTTCATTCAGTTTCGGAAGAAACTCTGAACCATAATGGCTAAACCGAAAAATACAGACGAGCAAAGCAGCAATAAAAATCGACAATGTCCATTTTGGATGGTCGAAAGCTTTCCTAAAACCTTTAAAAATGGCATTGCGGCTGACCTTAGTGATCTTATTCTCATCTTCTTTGATATTCTTTTTCAATAAGTATTTACACATCGCGGGCACATAGGTCAAACTCAGGATCAAGGACCCCAACAAGGCATAGCCGAGCGTAAAGGCCAATGGTGAGAACATCTTTCCTTCCACCTTTTGAAAAGAGAAAATCGGCGTCAATGCGACAATCAAGATCAATAGGGCAAAAAAGATATAGCCTGCTACAGAGCCGGCACCTTTCTTAATGATCCCTAGTTTGGAGATTTTATTAAAGCGTTCCGTCCCGAGCCGATGAGCCTCTTTTTCCAAAGAGACAAAAACAGTCTCCACGATGACCAGCGTTCCTTCGAGCAACAATCCAAAGTCCAATGCCCCCATGGAAATCAAATTTGCAGGGAGCCCCTGTATTTTCAAACAAATAATCGCAAATAGGAAGGCCAATGGGATCACCGATGCAACGATAAAGGTTGTCTTCCAGTTGTTCAAAAAGATAAAGACAATAATCGAAACCAGAAGAACCCCCTCTATCAGGTTTTTGGAAACCGTATGCACGGTATTATTCACCAGTTTTGTGCGATCAATAACGGGTTCAATCTTGACATTTGCAGGTAAAATACGTTGATTCAGCTCCACTATTTTTTCTTTTAACTTTGTCACAACTGCAGATGGATTTTCTCCCCTGAGCATAATGACGATTCCCTGGACAAGATCATCTTCCTGGTTGAGTCCCACCTGTCCGAGTCGCGGTTTTGCGCCTAATTCTATTTCTGCAACATGCTTGACTAAAATCGGTGTATTGCCGACCACCTTGATCAAAATATTACCGATATCATCGATCTTATCCAATAGGCCTACCCCACGCACAACATAAGCCTGATTTCCTTTCTGGATCACATCGCCGCCGACATTTATATTCGAACGTGATACGGCTTCATAAACATCCAGTGGCGACAGGTTATAATTGGCCAACTCTGTTGGATTGATCTTTATTTCATAGATCTTTTCCTCCCCCCCAAAGCTGACGACATCCGCCACGCCGGGCACACCGACAAGCTCCCGTTCAATCACCCAATCCTGAATGGCAGAGACTTCCTTGATCGGAAGATTACTTTTCACCACATAGCGAAAAATTTCTCCGGTAGCACCAGATGGTGGTTCGATTGAACTCTCAGCACCTTCCGGTAACTCAATGGAACGCATCTTATTACCCGCATACTGTTGGGCATAAAAATCCGCTACCCCATCCTCAAATTGAATCGTTACAACAGATAACCCAAACAAGGAGATGGAACGAACATCCGTTTTCTTTGGAATGGTATTCATTTCTTTGGTAACAGGCAGTGTAACGAACTTTTCTATTTCTTCAGCACTGCGCCCGGGCCACTGTGTGATAATCCTAACCCGTGTGTTGGTCACATCGGGGAAAGCCTCAATCGGTGTATGGAGGTAGGCATATATCCCGCCGAACAATAATGCCAGCGTAAAAAACAGGACGACCAAGGAATGTTTCAATGAGAATGAAACAATATTTTGTACAACTTTCTTCATCCTACCTATTTATCAGTTCATCAAATACGATCAGCTCATTCTCCGTCAGCACCTGATCTCCCTCGACTACACCAGATTTGACAAAAGCGTATGTTTCATTCTCAGCGACAATATCAACAGCTTTAACCGACAGGTCACAGTCATTTTTATAGCGTACAACGAAATTCTGATTGTTATGGAGGATAATGGCATCTTTCGGAATTGCCAGCATACGCTCTTCCTGTCCCGAAACGGCCTTTTCGACCAGCACATCCACGCTCATGCCTGGCTTCAATCTCAGGTCTTTATTCAACAACTTCACGCGCGCTTTGACCACACGTTCTTCCGGATCAAAGAAGTTGGCGACCTGATCAATATAACCGTCAAAAGTTTCACCTTTATAAGCCAGTGTAGTGATCTTGACAGGAGCCCCGTTTTTAACAAAAGGTAAATTATTTGCATAGATATTGACCGAAACCCATACCTCATTCAGCTTACTGACCGACAGCAAATCGGCGTCATCGCCAACAGTCATACCAGGACTCACCTTTTTATCTACGATATAGCCAGCTTTGGGCGCACGGATGTAAAACACACCATTTTCCGAGGAGCCATTCAGCAAACTCATGTTCGCTTTCACATGGCGGATTCCAATCTGCACGGCTTTCAATTCACTTTCCATCTCTTCCAGCTCCCGCTGGGAAGCCATACCATCTTTCAGCAGGCTACGCAGGTTAAACAATTTACTCTCCGTCAACCGCTTGCTATTTTCAAGTTCCCGCAGTTCCTTTCCTAAATCATTGACCGAGGTCCCTTTAAGCGATACCAGAATCTGTCCTTTTTCTACATAATCGCCCATCTTGACCGAAACAGACTGCACGATACCAGGTATAGGGCTCTTTAGCGCTGCAAGTTCATCCTGATCGTATTGGATAACCCCATTTAAAGCGATCTGTTCAAATACCGTTCGCTTCTGTATCGAATCAATTTTAATTTGGTTTTTAAAGTCGGCGCTAAGACAAAAGCCTTTAGCAGCTGGAATAGGCTGCTCTTCATTTTTCGCCGGCTGACAGCTCCACACTAAACAAATAGACAGCAGTGTCAATGGCGTTAAAAAATTACTTTTCATGAGACAATATCCTTTCCGATCAAGTACATCAGTTCCTCCTTATACTGAAGATATTTCGCCCTGCGTTCCAATATTGATTCTTTGTTTTCCATATAATTATTGATAAAATCTATAAATTCAACGATGGTCAGTCTCCGTTGTTGGAAATTGCGCACATAGCGTTCTAGCGCTACGTCCAATTTACCATCAAAGCCCATATCCGTTGTCTTCAAACTCGTTTCAAGGTTGCTGAGCCGCTCTGAAAGGAAGTCGATCTCCCGTTCGATGTCGATACGAAATTGCTCGATTTCCACTTTATTTTTCTCAAGTTCCAGTTTAGCGATTTTGATATTCCCCTGGTTCCGGTTAAACAGAGGAAGGTCCATAGCAACCCCCAGCCCTATAAAATCGCGCATGATATTTCCACCACGGTCGTAATTGATGGAGACCTGCAAATCTGGTATACGTTCGGCCTTTTCTATTTTCAGCTGAGCATCACTTTTCTTCAATTCGTTATGGATGATCTTATAGTCGCTGCGATTGTCGAGCGCCATCATTTTCCACTCCTGTTTTTTTCCCTGGAGAAAATGCGGAATGCCGATCGTATCTGATATAGTGAGTGCGGTCCCTTTGTCTCCGAGATAGCGCGCAACCTCATTCATTTTTGTAATTTTTTCCTGTTGGATTTCATTCAGTTTGTTACCAAATGCGATAGACTCGCTTTGAATCCTGAGGTAGTCCATCTCACTTACATTGCCTTCTTTCCACTGATTTTGGTATGATTTTGCCAACGTCTGAAAGATATCCACCTGACTATTGTATAACTTCTCCTTTTCCTGCAGGATCTGCAATTCGAGACATTGGCTCCGGAGATCATATTTTAGGTTCCGCAGCAATTCCTCAAATTGGAGCTGGGCATTTTCTTTTTCGAGAAGCTGCAATTGCACCCTTTTTTTTCGTTTGCCAGCCATTTCGATGGTCTGTTCCAGTTCGACCGCCACCTGCTGGTACTTACCGTAATTTCCGATCAGTGCCGGAAAGGATTCGCTGGAAGGGTTTTTCCAAAGATTGACTTCGGAGATGGAAATCGTTGGATTGGGCCACAACTTTGCCTGAAGCACGGCAGCTTCGGCTTGTTGCATATGAAAACGCTGCGCCATTAAGGTCAGGTTATGGGCAAGGAATACCTGCTCGATCTCCGCCTTTCGCAAACGGTTTTCAACCGCCTCCTGCGAAAATAGCTTGCTATTCAGGCCAAGAAGTAAAAATAATGTAATACGTAATTTTCTCACTTAATTTTGAATTTCCACAAAACTAAATGACAGGAATTACAGGCAACTTTAGGTTAAATTAAAGTTTGATTAGAAGGGATTAGAAAATGATTAGAACTGGGGGAATAATAGGGATACCGTTGTACCTAGATCATTTGAACGAATATCAAAGTCTACCCCTTGATCCTTAAATACAATCTGCGCAAAAGAGAGACCTATGCCGCTGCCCTTAACTTTACCAACATTTGATCCTCGATAAAAAGTCTGTTTCACAGACTCCAGTTCGGCTTGTGGGATACCAATACCATGGTCTATGATTTGCAAAGACAGCCTGCCATTTACACCTGTCATTCGGACAAGAACTTCCTGCCCATTTGCATATTTCAGTGCATTTTCGATTAAATTGGAAATAGACAGGCTGACGAGCATCTTATTGCCGCGAAAATTAAAGTATTGTGGTTCTTCTACCTGTATATCGACTTTCAAGGGCACGGCAAATGATCTCGAAAACTTAGGAACAAGATCCCATACGATCTCGTCTATGCGAAAGGTTTCCAGTGAACGTTTCAGGGCCTGATCTTCGGTCAGCAATAGAAAATTACCAATAAGCTGATTCAGAAAATTCACATGCTCAGTAATGGTTTCGGCCAATTCATGATATTCTGCTTCACTTCTGATCTTTGTACCGAAAACCTCCATTGAGCCCAAAATTCCCGCCAAAGGTGTTCGAAACTCGTGTGAAACATAACTGACAAAGTTCTTTCTAATAATCATGTTTTCACTGATCCGCCGTAGGAGCGCATTATAACTTTCAATAAGATCTTGTAGTTCGTCCTTCGTTTTTATAGTCGTTAGAGGCTCCTGAATCGTGTTTAAATCCTTATGCTGAATTTCTTGGATCACTTTACGAATGGGTAGATAAGCATATTTACTCAACCAAACCGACAGCAAGGCAATACTGATCAATGCAACGAGAAAAACAAAGACAAGTGTAATGAGCAAACGATTCAACTGATGATCAAAGTCAGCACTAGATTCTTTGACAAAAACAAAGAAATCACCCTGATTATCTGGATAATACAAACCAAAATAAAAGCTATCTTCTGTTTTAAAATAAATCGTTTTGTCTGTTTTCAGCTGGCTCAGCAAATCCTTATTAATTTGACTATCAAAGCGCATACCGCCATAACTTACTTTTCCCTCTGCATTATATACAGCTACCATCGCACGCTTGACCAAACTTTCATATTGATTTTTGGACTCCAGGTGCTTTAGAGGACTCTGCTCATCTGCCTCGAGGTAATAAATGCCGGCTATTTTTGCATTTTTTTCGAGGGAACTGATCAGATGTCGTTCCGAGGAATTATAAAATATCCAGTAGATGACTAGTGTTGCAAGACCAAAAATAATGGTGAATACCAGCGTAGAAAAGAGTGTAAGCCGAATTTTTAAATTCATTGTCAGTCCGTTGTAAGCATATAACCGACTCCTTTCACCGTTTTGATAATGGAGGTATCGCTCCCCTCATCAACCTTGCCTCTTAGATAAGAAACGTACACATCGACGACATTGGTGCTGTTATCAAAATCGATTCCCCAAACGGCCTGCAAGATTGCAGTCCGTGAAAGCGTTTTATTCCGATTTTCGATCAGATACTTAAATAGTTTAAATTCTTTGGGAGAGAGATCGACATTTTTACCATTCTTATGAACTTCATAACGTTCAAGATCCACTTTTAAATCACGAATTTCTACGCTACTGTCCTTTGGCACGTTTTTATAATTGTCCCGACGTACCAGGGCTTTGATACGGCTCACCAATTCCTTAAAGGAAAACGGCTTGACGAGATAGTCATCGGCACCACTTTCCAAGGCCTCGACCTTATCTTCAATCTCCCCTAAGGCGCTCAAAATCAATATCGGAATATGATTTTTTCGATACCTGACCATCTTCGTAAACTGGATACCATCAATTCCGGGCAACATGATATCAAGTACAATAATATCCAAAGAATCTGCATTGATCCATTCACGTGCAGATTCCGCAGATTCAACTAAAATGACCTGATGCCCCATTTCTTCCAGACCTTTCACCACAAAGCTGCTAATCCGGCGATCGTCCTCTACTAAAAGTATCTGCATATTATACGCTGTTTATTTTTATGCGGGATTATAAAAATTGCGAATTCCTCCCGGAATTCTACAAGTATACGAATTTACAATTTAATCGTCCGGTAATCCACAGCCCCCTTCTCCATAAATCCTCTAAGCTAATTTTTAGACATACATCCAATCAACACGAATCTATTTTGGATAAACTATTTCGTATAGTCCAAATTGGTTATATTTAACCTAACAACTCGAAAAAGATTAAGATGAATACAGTATTGCCTCCCAATAAGAAAAGACGTGAAGAAATTACGATAAAATATTTTGAGTTACTGGATCGTCATCTGGCGGAATTGATCAGCGGAGTCAGTATAGAAATGCTGGAGCTTCAGGACATCGCAAACATACTTTGTATCTCACAAAAGCATCTCATCAAGATAATACAGGAAACGTCAGGGAATCACCCTTGTCATTTTTATGTACAAAAAATATTGACCTGCACCAAGAGCCTACTCGCTAATAACGAGTTAACCATATCGGAGATCGCACAAAGGCTGACCTATGACCCTTCCAACTTCACCAAATTTTTCAAAAAATATGAGGGCATGTCCCCTTCACAATTTCGTCAATTGCAAAAAGCGAAAAGTTCACCATAACGGAGCCCTTAACATTTGTGAAATTTGCTATAATCAAAATTTAAATTATTATGGCAAGAAATGATGTAAAAGGAAAAGTTGTCCTCATTGCTGGAGGTGCAAAAAATCTTGGTGGATTATTAAGTCGGGATTTTGCAGCTAAAGGGGCAAAACTGGTAATCCATTACAACAGTGAGAACACCAAAGCAGACGCTGACCAAACACTGGAAGCGGTAAAATCCGCAGGTGCAGAAGCAATATTAGTCCAAGCTGACCTGACCAAAATTGAACATATCACGAAACTTTTTGATGTTGCTATTGAGCAGTTTGGTGGTGTAGATATTGCAATAAATACCGTTGGTAAAGTCTTGAAAAAGCCAATTGTGGATACCACAGTCGAAGAATATGACAGCATGAGCGATATCAATTCAAAAGTTGCCTATTTTTTTATTCGGGAAGCGGGTAAAAAACTGAATGCAAATGGCAAAATCTGTACTATTGTAACCTCATTATTGGCAGCCTATACAGGATTATACTCTACTTATGAAGGACTGAAGGCTCCAGTTGAACATTTTACCAGAGCTGCATCAAAAGAATTTGGTGAACGAGGAATCTCGGTTACAGCTGTGGCCCCGGGGCCAATGGATACGCCTTTTTTCTACGGACAGGAAAGCGAGGATGCTGTTGCCTACCACAAATCTGCATCAGCATTGGGCGGACTAACAGACATAAAAGACATTGCCCCCTTGGTGGAGTTTTTGGTTACCGATGGCTGGTGGATAACGGGGCAGACAATATTTGCCAATGGTGGTTATACAACACGCTAGAACAAAAAGAGAAAGCATCCTTTTCAGGATGCTTTCTAGGTAAACATCTTTTTGAAGGATTCGCCAATAACGATAATTTTGCCTTCATATTTATGGACTAAAACTGCTCCAAAAAACTGAGATACCGCGAAACACTTTGCGCTATCCATTCTTTGGATGACTCTTTTTCTATTCCGTAAAAGACGAAAGGCTTTTGATAATTCGCTTTAACATAGTCAAAAGTAATTTCAAACGGACTTGTTAATTGCTCTATGCTATATTTATACTTACCCGTAACCCCATACTCCTGCTCGTCAATCCCAGCCGAAATCGCTAATGCGATTTTCTTTCCTTCCAGTTTATACCCACTTTTTTTACCGTAAGCCCACCCGTAGGTAAGCACCTCATCCAACCACTGCTTAAAAAAAGGCGGACAGTTAAACCAATAAAAGGGGAATTGAAATACAATTTTATCATATTTCTCCATCATCTGCTGTTCTGCCACGACATCAATTTTACCATCCACATAGACTTGGTGCAACTGATGGATATCATAACGATCGGATTGGTTTTCCAATGCCTCAACCCAACTTTTATTCACGAGGGAGGTGGCAAAATTAGGGTGAATAACGACTATTAATGTTTTCATATTTTTATTTATGTATATATGCACAAGTCAGCAGGTCTAGCCAATTCATTGCGGCAATTTTAATAAACGACATGACTGTGATTTAAAAGTAGCGACATAATTCTTATTTTGCCCTATCAGTAACCCAATGTTAGGTACTATAAAAAATGTGCGTATGACTAAAATCAAGACGAGTTCCACTAACTTTTCAAATAAAAAGCAACTTGAGCGTAATTGCCCCGAAGTCTTTGCCGCTAATGTGATTGGCGGTCAATGGGCGCTAGCCATTTGTTGTTATCTCATCAATGGCGCGCTACGTTATTCTGAAATCAAAAAATGTTTACCTGGTATCACTGAACGTATGCTCACCCTACAATTGCGAAAGCTGGAAGAGGATAACATTATAAAACGTACTGTATATGCAGAGGTACCGGCACGTGTACTCTATGAGCTGACTGCGCTGGGTTATGAACTCAAACCAATTATTCAAGAACTTGGGAAATGGGGAGAAAAGTTACAACAAGTTCAAAAATCATAACGTCTAGCGGACAAAAATATAGTTTGTTTTTAATTGATACATCGTGCCGTTACCAGTAATTGGCCAACATGGCGCTGTGCATGCTCAGCAGCGTGGAACAACAAACCAATCAAGGTCGTAGGGATCCGTTTTCTACCCAAAAAACGCACTTCCGTCAAGGTTTCCGGATCAATTAACGCTAGTTTTTGCACGGATTGCTGAATCTGTCGGTGTAAGTTTTCTACAAGCGCTGTTACGCTCACATCGCTATTTTCTATACCTTCCTTATAGAGGTCGTCAAATTGCTCATCCGACAAGGGTTTATTTTCGGCATAAGTAAACATGCGATCGATCACCCCACGAATATGTTGCAGGTGAAAACCTATACTGGCATTGCCCCCCGGTTTTGTCCAGAGATGCGCTGAGGACAGCTGCTTAGTATACTTTAAAATATCCTCATCAACTTGCAAGAGTGCATGAGCAACAGGTTGGAGAAGAGCGGGAATCCCTTCAATAGGTCCACGCATCCATACTTCTAAATTTTCCATGCTTCTAAAATAGCGAACTATCTACAACTGATGCTTTTTAAAGTCCACGAATTAAAGTCCCCGAAGCCAAAGCGTGCAAAAGCATGCAGAGAGCAGTCCGTTTTCGTAAAAAAAGACAGTTTACTCTTATAAAAATAGGTACTTCCTATAGCTTGTTTAAAGAATATTAAATTATTTTTTAAAATAAATTTGCATAGTGTAGGAAATACACTTACCTTTGTATCATCATAATTTAGGTTTATAATTGGTTATTTAAGGTTTTCATTCTCCCCGTTTGAAAACCTTTTTTTTTAAATGACCAAAAAAATATAATCTTCCAGCACTATTTTTATCATCCTACCGAATTGACAAAAACAGTCTCTCCATTATTGCTATATCATAAAAGTGTTATTTAATCCATATACCGTCAAGGGTATAGAGGTCAGCAGATTCCAATACGGCTTCACCATTAAAAGCTACCAGCTGATAAGTTAAATTATTCCGATCAAAATTATAATTTATAGGCATATAAACTTCGCCATTTTGTGCGAAAAGCTCGAGTCCTGTCCGATCGACAAGCAACTTCAATGCGAGTTTTTTATTTCGCAGCGGTACCTGAGCCCTTACATTATCAACAAGGAGCTCTTCGGTCGAAACGTTATAATTAATTGCCAAGCCTCTCACATTGATCTGAATATTTTTGGCTTGTTGTGGATCGATGACCAAATCCAATTCAGCAATTTCAGCGTTGAACTGCTGAAACAAACTTGAATCGTTCGAACTAATTTTCTTTCGGCTGATGCTGAGTTTTTCTTTTCTTAATTTTTGCAATTCTGTCACCGGCTCCCGAAAAAGGCGAATACCCTTTTCTGTACTTTTCAATTTGAGTTCCATTGGAATACTCATGGATTGATTAAAAGCGGAGTTCCCTTGATTTGTATGTGTGCGCCACCAGCCGATTTCAATACGTCGCTTCTTCGGCTCATTGCTAAAAGTTTGCGCGGCATAATAATCACGACCATATTGACTAAACAGTCGCTCGATCTCAGGATGAAAAGATTTTCCATCAAACTCTCCGATCGCATATTGGCTATTAGCCCCCGTCAAAACCTATTTTTTATTGTTCGGGTTACCGTCTACCGCCAATTCAAAGAATTCGGGACACTCAAATAAATAACGGTCATTACCCCGCCCGCCTTTTATTTTGCTCGCAAATGTCCACATTTTCAAATCCTTTGAGGTAAAAATCTGCATCGTGTGTTGTTCCTGGTCCTCTTCAACATAAAGTACAAGTACCCATTGCTTTGAGGGGCCATACCAAATTACCTTCGGATCTCGGTTTCCTGCTGTTATTTTATCCAAAATATGGTTTGGCATTTTCTCAAATTTCTGACCATCCAAGCTGTATGCCAATCCCTGTCCCCATGATTTCTCCGCAGCCGTATAAAACAGGATCATAGGGCTTGTTACACCATTTTTTCCAAAACCAGCGGTATTGTTACTATCCACTACAGCTCCACCGCTAAACATGACGCCAGATTCGTCTGGATATAAAGCCTCTCCCAATTCCTTCCAATGTAACAGATCGGAGGACACGGCATGCCCCCAATGCATATTGCCCCAATTGGTTCCATAGGGATTATGTTGAAAAAACAGGTGATATTGTCCATTAAAAAAGACCAGACCATTCGGATCGTTCAACCAACCTCTCTTGGCCGAAAAATGAAATTGTCCCCTCCGATCTTCAGCATAGACCTTATCGTTATCATCGGTATCACTCTGTGCAATAGGATTAAACAAAGGAATTTCTTTGTCTGATGTATTTGCCACCACCTTAAGCTGCTGCCCCTTCCACTTCCCTATATCAAGATAGGCTATCCAATCATAGGTACTATCAGCCAGTTCGGCATCAAACCACCTTACTTTATCATTTCCCAGCCATACCTCCACATGACGTTTGGGAGCACCATTTTTAATTGGAATTTTAAGATACCGATGGGTTGCCTGAAAAGATTGGGTTGATGAATTTTGACCATTGGCATTAAGGACCAATGCTACAATGCCTATAAAGAGCAGGGATACTTTATACATGACGTTAAGGTTTAAAAATTGAATTGCTGCATCACAAATATACCTAAGGGAGGAGAATTACGCTCTACTAGGACTGATCAAAATAGCGCTGATTTGTCTCAATTTGCTTGGGATTATCATGCTTTTTCCTCCTTTCCAGTTCTTTTATATAAAGAGCAA
>NZ_DKSP01000074.1:0-6579 GCF_002472745.1 Sphingobacterium sp. UBA7253
GCCCCGCTGTCCTTGCGGGGCGTCTGAGCTGATAAACTAAACATATGAAAACTGAACATCATAAGGAACAGGATTAGAATTGTCCTTATGGTAAACATTCCCTTTACACTCTTTGGCATCGGCACAGGGGTACATGCCGATATCATCTGCCTCAAGCTATATACTAAACAATCGAAGGGGTGCTTTTTACCCCAAGTAAATGGTACTTTTTTAAAATTATTATTTGCGGCATCTTTTATAGCTGCCAGATATGCGACCTTATCCAATAAGGCAGCCATCCGATTTGATCTGTGTTTCATCTGCTTATTGTTAAAGGTTAGTCTGTAATTCGTCCAAAAAACTCATGGATCCGCTTGGTGATCCCCAGCTCATCCAAACTAAAACCTGTTGTTTCTGCGTCTGAAAAATCTAATTTGCTCATGTCCACATAGTCTTTATGCACGTGGAAATAAGCAATCAGTACAGCTAATAGATCGAAGCCGAACACCTGCTTGTGACAGAGTTCCAATACATTTTCATTCGGCCAACGGTCTGCTGACTTCTTAAGTAGTAAAGAAATGGTATTCTGGATGGTACGGATATCATACTTTTTCCAAAAATCAGCAATCTTATCCGTGGGATCATAATCCTGATCGTGTACTTGGTATATGGCTAGCTCTAGCGCTAGCACATTTGAATATTTTTGGTTCATTTTATAGGTTCAATAAAGATGACTTAGCTATGTCCTATTCTTTTTAATTGGACGTAGCTTCCCCCATTGCAAAAAAATTGCATTCCAAAGAGGTGTCATTGCAGGGAACTTTAGATCCTTGCAGGTTTCACAAATTAAGAATTAACAAAATCCCGCAAAGCGCCCCGAGACGATTACAAAGCATTGATTAGGGGGACATTATGACGCTTCCTGTCGGGAAAGATAAAAAACCGATCTGTAAGCAATAGAAAACTATGCTTAAATTCCTTTTATTTGTTTGGAACAATAAAAATTAAATGCTAATTTTAAGTTGTTGACGCTTGAATAGAGCAAATAAATCTATTATTAACCTGATCTAAAGGGAATGTTGTAAAAACAGACAGATCGGAAAACCTTAAACAAGGGAGTACTTATTTGTATCCTATCGGCACATTACAAATTGGCGATAGCAGCCCTCTCCTATTTCGGTTTTTAATGATTTAATAAACTATTCTGGCGCGCGGATAGCGTTCTTTATTGGAATAGTGTTGGCAAACCGATAGCTCATCTCCTGGAGGTAAACTGTGGTTTTTTGGTGGGTGTTTTCTAATCGTTTCATAATCATTCATGTTGGTTATTAAACGATGAACCTTTCAAAGCTTGGGGAAGGCGAATTGGTCAAAAAACCAATAAGGCGAACCTTAATGCTTTCTAGTTGAGGAAAACGGTCAAGTAAACCTAACCAAAAAACTACTCGAGTTTTTCGGGTTGCCCCTAGAAAGTCTGACATAAGGCACGCCCTACTGGGTAATATCTACAAAGATATAATAATCCAGCATTAATGGGCGACCTTACGGTGACTCTCGTGGGCAAATTTGACCGTTTTTCCAAAACGAGAGGACATCGTTTAGGTAGAGTTTTATCTCTCTACCCTATTTGTCGCATCGATTAAACAAAGATAAACAATCGATTCCGTTTTTTCAAACAAAAGTACAATAAAATAAGAAACGATATTTTTATGGATAAATACTTTAGCAATATATTTATATCAAATATTAAAGAATTAAGAGTATCGCTTAAAATTACTGAGGCAGTAATGGATATCTTGCTTCAAAAATATAATTTAGTTTATAGCGGAACAGAGAGCCAACTTAATAAAACTATTTCTCTAGATCTAGCTAAGCGAATTTCTAATCTTTTTGGAAAAGACATTGAATATTTTCTCGACAAAGATTGTGTTTTAGTAAAAAAAGAAGCTATCCCAAAAGAGTTGCAAGAGTTTTTAAACAATCAATTACCAAATCTGACAAGTCCAAAAGATTCCTTAAATAAAAAATTTAGCCTTGCCGCTTATGTTATTATATACCTTAAATATTTTAATAGCAAAAAGTCGTTTGCCAATTCAGATATATTACCTCATTTACCATCTCCTCTAAACAAATTAACATCTATTGATTGGACAAGCGGGCTATTGAAAGGATTGGTCACTAATACAAAAAAATATAAGAAAAACCCTAATATAACTGACAAACGCTACCATGGAGAAGTGTTTTACACATTAAATGGACCAATCCCTACAGAAACTATTGATAAAGCTTTAAAAAAAGTTGACTTAGCACTGTTCGAGCCTTTAATTGAAAAACAAAAAAGAAATAACTAACAAACGCGCTACAATTTACGGAGGTAAAGGAGATGGTGATGTTTTACTATGAAAATTCCGAGCAAACTAATTGAGAATAATGACAAAGGAAATATCTGACGTAAGTATTAGACATATTGCTTTCGGAAATAGACAAATAGAGGGATTTTCAAGTGTTACTTGGGAAACCGACGAAATAGTAGTTGAAGATAATGAAATCGACAACTTTTGTTATGTTCTTCTATTTTCTTCAGAGAAAGAGGATCATTCTTCTGGTTCCGTAGTATCTGAATTTCAGCCTTGTTTTGCTTCTACCGGACAGTCCCATCAATGGAAATTCAAGAAAAATACTATTGTGCATTATTTGATAATTGGGAAAAGCATTATTAATCAGATACCGTTTCTGCCTTCTTCCTCCATTAATCTCTTGAAACAATTTCCAGTTATAAAGCTAACCAATGATGAATTCGATATAGTGCAATATGAATTCAATAAAATTCACCAAGAAATGAATAGGCCTGATATGCTTAAAGGAATCATTTATGCACGTATAGCAAACATTTTCGGTGAGACATGTAGGTTTATCCAGAATAGGTATGATACAGAATGAAATTGAGCCAAAATTGAAAAGTCAAATAAAAAAAAGTGTAATCCTGGATGGCAGCGAGATGAGCTAATACTCGCTTTGGATCTATATTTTCAGATTTAGAATAGAAAAGCGCATACGGAAAAAGTGTAAACACCTACTAGCAAATAAATGGGAAACCAACTACCAAAACTTATGAGCGTATCCGTCTTAAATAAAAGGACGGAAAAGATTTTCAAATATGTCGAGGCCTATAATCAGATGGATGCGAAAAATATGATAGCAGAATTTTCTGATGATATTATTTTCAAGAATGTTATGAATGGTGAGAAAACGATGGAATTGCAAGGTATTGAAGAATTTAAAAAACAGGCTATTGAGGCGCTCTCCTATTTCAGCGAGAGAGAACAAGTCATTGAGTCAATAACTCATAATTATAGTACTACCGATATCTCAATCACCTATAGAGCAATCGCGGCGATGGATTTTCCAAATGGATTGAAAAAAGGTGAAGAAATAAGCTTGGATGGGAAGTCGATCTTTGAGTTTTCTGACGATGGTAAGATAATTAGGTTAACGGATATAGTCTAAAAAAGTACAAATATGAAAAAAGCGATCGACTGGGTAAAAGAAGCATTTGAAGGTCAAAAGATTGAGTCCATTTACCTTTACAATACAAGTCAGGGTGTTTGTATCGGCGGCATTGAGGTAGAAAGCGGTGATCTACTTTTGTTCAATAAGAATAAAAGCCCTGTTAAAATTGCTTATAAGCCTGCAAGTTGGCAAGAGAGCGATGACATTCTGGAATTGTTATCAAAAATGGAATTGGGGGAGAAAAAAACAATTGTTTTAAAGCATATAGATCCTTTCAAGCTAAGAGAAATGGCAATTCCTTACGCAGCTGGATTAAGACATAACGATCCTTACAATGTTGTAAAAATCGATGGTAACACCTGTACTATAGATTTTACCTAGTAATATTTTTTTACAATTCTAAACCACTAAACTTATAAATTATGTTCTCATTCGGATTATTCATGTACCTCATTTACGGAGGATTTATTGCAATCTGTCTCTACGGGCTGTACCTCGTTCTTTCAAGTCTTCTTGATAGATATCTCGTCGCCAAACGAGATCACACCGCGGCTTTACGCGAGCAAAATGATATTTTAAGAGATATTATAAAATCCGTTAAGCCTAGCGACGACAATACTCCTCCCACTACTATTTAAGTTTATTTAATATTTAATGAATTACGTTGTCATCACTGAAAATGACGTTTCCCAATGGAAGGATAACACAGGAAGAGAGTATCACTTCCCAAAACGCTATTTAAAGTATTTAGCAAAAGGAACTGTTATCGTTTACTATAAAGGTCGAATGAAGGATACCTCATTTGCTTCAAAGCGAATGACTCGTGATCCTCATTATTTTGGAATCGCAGAAATTGAAGAAGTTAAGCAGGATAATGATTCTAAGAAAAATGATTACTATGCTGAAATTATAAATTTTAAGCCTTTCTCCTATCCTGTACTTGCTAAACAAAATGGTCAATTTATTGAGAAGATTCCTACTTCAAGACTTAAAAATTATTGGCGCGATGGCGTTCGACCGGTCGATGAAGAAACTTTCAATAGCATAATCGTTCTGTCAGATCTCAATAATTTCAACGCGACCAATGATAGTGAGCAAGAGATCTCTGATTCTTATACCAGCTCAGAAGGTAAACTTAAATTGGTTTACTCAACAAAATATGAAAGAGACATTAAGCTTCGTGAAAAAGCCATAGAAATACATGGATTAAATTGCATGGGCTGTGGTTTTAATTTCGAGAAAGCTTATGGCGAATGGGGAGCCGGATTTATACATGTCCACCACACCAAACCATTATCTAATGGTGAAGGTGAACGCGTGGTTAATCCCCTTATGGATATGATTGTGCTTTGCCCCAACTGCCACTCCATGGTTCACAGACGGCGAAATAAGACATTGAGTTTGGATGAATTACTAAAATTATTAATGACTAAAACTATCAACTAGTTGATCATGGCTATAACTAAAGTTGTTTGCGGAATTATATTTAAAGATGATCTCGTTCTGATTTGCCGACGAAAACCAGAAAAATCCCTCGGTGGCTATTGGGAGTTTCCTGGGGGTAAGGTGGAGGAGGGTGAATCTTATGAAGAATCTTTGCTTAGAGAATTGATCGAAGAACTCAACTTGAAAGTCAAAATCAAACAACGATTTTTCGATACTGTACATCATTACGATAATGGTGATATCGAATTGATTTCTTTCATCTGCGAGACTAAAAATATAGCTACAGGGTCCACAGACCATGATCAACTTGAGTGGGTGGAAGTTAGTGATCTATTAAATTGGAAGCTCGCACCTGCTGATATTCCAATTGCGAAGGAGTTGATTGAAAAATTAAAGACTGGAAATAGTAAAGAACTTTAGAATTAATCATAGACACGATTATGGGTAAAAAACTAGGTCTTAAAATAAAAGTCAATGGCAATCTAGTCACAAATGCCGGATTGGACAAAGATAACTATGTATTAATTGGTAATATAACCTTTGCGAAACGAAATAACGGAAGTAAGGACTTTACCCTTAATGTAAGTGGAATGGATGGCGACCAGAACGACAATGTTTATTGGTACGGGACCGAACTAAAAGAGGGCGACACAATTAGTTTTGAGGTCATTGAGCCTCCTTTTGACGACCCCAAAACTAGAACCAAAAGTGATATAGACCAGGAAGCCAGAATTAAAAGTAAACTGGAACACTATCACCTCTTAAAAGCAAAACTTAAAGACCACATCAAATAAGTTTATGGACAATATAGGTATCAATATCAGAATAAACGGGGAACAGATTACAAGAGCAGGATTTAACAAAGCTCACTATGTATTGCATGCGATGGCTGCTTTTGCTCGTAGAAGAGGCCACAATGACGCGTTTGGTTTCCATGTTGGTGGTCTAGATTCTGATGCAAACATTCATGTTGATTGGCTAAATGCGACACTTAATCTCGGAGACATAGTCACTTTAGAAATCGTAAAAGGTCCATTCGACCCCTCGGAACCGCACCTATCGCGGGTTGTTTCAGAAGAAGATCAGCTAAATTATGAGTTAGAACTATTCTATAGGTTGAAAGAGGAATTGAAAGATCATATTAATGAATAGGTCTTTTTTAATTGATCAAAGCTGTTAATGAATTTGAATAAATGTCTACAATATTCCAGATAAACGATCCCAGTCTCGAATCGCAATGGCGAGCAATCATACTCTTTGGCAAAAATTCAGCGACATATAAATTTGCTCTTGCTAAGTCAATCATTGAGCTTTTGCCCTCTGGCAAATCGTCGTTGTCATTGGAAGATTTAGCAGCGCCCTTCTCCAAGAATATTGTTGATCATTTACGGAAAAGTGATAAGCAAGGTAATTCTTCTTCGAGCAAATTCTTAAATACCTGTCGGGAGTTTATTGCTAGTCGGATCAATGAAGATCAGTTGATTCAAACAACATTAAAATTCGGTTTTGTCAATGTGGTCGATGCCTTTCAAAATGTAAATGGCGACATTATCAAAGATCCTTTTTATCAAAAGAACTATGCTGACGGCAGAAAAGAGATCATTCCTACCGACAATATCTTTAAATGAATATTCCGACAAAAGT
>NZ_DKSP01000227.1:0-27375 GCF_002472745.1 Sphingobacterium sp. UBA7253
TAATGGTTGACGCGACTCTTGTGCAGCAGCTTTCGCTACAGCTAAAGAAACTCCTAAAATAGCATTAGCGCCCAGGTTTCCTTTATTTTCGCTACCGTCTAAATCAATCATGATTTTATCGATGGCATTTTGCTCGAAAACATCTACACCTTCTAGTGCTTTTGCAATTGTAGTGTTTACATTCTCAACAGCTTTCAAAACACCTTTTCCTAGATATTTTGACTTGTCACCATCACGCAATTCTACTGCTTCGTGAATACCAGTTGAAGCACCTGAAGGAACAGCTGCACGACCAACAAAACCATTTTGTGTAGTAACATCTACCTCAATTGTAGGGTTACCGCGCGAATCCAAAATTTGACGCGCATGAACATCGATAATTAAACTCATCTCTTTATTAGACTATAATTTATTTTCATTACTTAGTGTAGATAAGACACACTCTTGTCTACAGACATTTTTCACAATCAAATATAATAAAAAATGTATTTATTCCCCTATTTATTATGAATAAAATATGCCCCATCGGCATAACTGTTCAAATAAATACAATAAAAAACCCTTCAAGATCTGAAGGGTTTTTTATATAATATTGTACAATTTAGTTTTTGATCATCGCTACAAAATCATCAAACAAATAGCGCGAGTCATGTGGGCCCGGTGATGATTCTGGGTGATATTGCACCGAAAATGCTTTCTGTCCTTTGATACGGATACCTTCAATAGACTGATCGTTCAAATTAACGTGTGTAATTTCGACGTTCTCAGAATTTTGGATATCTTCAGCCACAACCCCAAAACCGTGGTTCTGCGAAGTGATTTCACAACGGTTGGCGATAATATTCTTCACCGGGTGATTGATACCACGGTGTCCGTTATGCAATTTGCTTGTGCGGATACCATTTGCCAATGCTAAGATCTGGTGACCTAAACAAATACCAAACATCGGTTTATTTGCATTCAAAATGGCTTTTACCGTATCGATTGCATAATCCATCGGTGCTGGATCGCCAGGACCATTGGAAATGAAATAACCATCCGGATTCCATTTCTCCATTTCCTCAAATGTTGTTTTCGCAGGAAAAACCTTTGTATATACATCACGAGCCTCAAAATTGCGCAAGATATTTTTCTTGATGCCCAAGTCCAAAACCGCTACACGTAACGAAGCATTTTCATTACCGAAGAAATAAGGCTCAGCTGTTGTTACTTTTGAAGACAGCTCAAGTCCATCCATTGAAGGAACTTCAGCCAATTGACGCTTTAATTCCTCAACATCCAATGTTTCTGAAGAAATAATCGCATTCATCGCACCTTTATCACGGATATGTCGCACCAATGAACGGGTATCCACATCAGAAATACCAACTAAATTACCCTCTTCAAAGTAGCTTTGGATAGATTCATCAGCCATTTTACGGCTATAGTTGATGTTGTAGTTCTTACAAACTAGTCCCGCAATCTGAATTTGATTTGATTCGGTATCATCCTCATCAATACCATAGTTACCAATATGAGCATTGGTGGTTACCATGATTTGTCCAAAATAAGATGGATCTGTGAAAATCTCTTGATAACCAGTTGTTCCTGTATTGAAACAGATTTCCCCAGTAGTCGTACCAATTTTACCAGCGGCTTTACCGTGATAAACTGTACCATCTTCTAAAACTAAAATTGCAGGCAATTTGCTGTAGTTGGTCATTATCGATGTAATATTATAAAATGTGTATCCTTACTTTTATGAATTTTAAAGCGTTCTTGATTGGATATAAAAAAAGCCCTCAAATGGGCTAAATATCTATTAACAATGCATCATCACGATTGACAAACCGTTTCCTAAGGCACCTACCAATAAAGACTCTACTTTAATTTTCACGGGAGACAAAGTTACGACATATCACTTAAAAGTGAAAACATTTTTTATTTTTTTATTCTTCAACTAATTCTTTCTTCCAAAACGTTGCAAAGTCTCTCAAAATCAGACCTGTCAATAGCGGCACAAGCATATAAATCAATGGATTCTCTAACCAGGCTTCTCGAAACTCCAAGCGCAACAAGGCAATCAAAGCGGTAGTAAGACCACATCCCGGACAATCATAGCCACTTGCAGCCTTCCAAAGGCAAGGAACAAGAATATGGATATCCGTGAAAAGATATAAGCCTATAGCAATCCCGAAATACCCCAATACCAACGAATAGATCCAATGATATTTAAGGTATTTCAGCAGGATATAAATCATTAATTATTGTTTATAGGACTCTTAATGTAATTGCCATCTGCATCCTTATATTTTCCGACAAGAATCATAATCAAATCGATCAGATACCAGATACCACAACCGCCCAAGGTAAGCAGCTGAATAACGGCAGTACCAATTTGCCCCAAATAGAACCGATGTGCTCCAAAAGGGCCTAGAAAAAAGCAAAATAACAATGCCGGCAGCCATCTGTCATCCTGAAACGTGTTATTTTGTTGCTGAAAGGGTTGGTTGGCGTAAAATATAGGCTGTCTTACGCCACAATAGGGACAAACCTCGGCCTTGATATTGATCAACTTGCCACATTCTACGCAATACTTTTCGTCTGCTGTTTTCATTTAGATTTAATTTGGTAATGGGGCTAAAAACCAGCCTTCCATCAGGAATAAAATAATAGTATGAAATTAACAAAAAAACTTATAAAATGTTCTTTTTTTAGCAACATATAGCATTTAATAGAAACAGAAAAGGCGCTTCACGGTGTGGAGCGCCTTTCCTGTTTATGTATTCAACTTTTAAGAGTTGATTGCTTTCCAGATCATATCTTTCAATGGCAATATATTTTTACCTGTCACCGAAGAAATGAAAATATAGGGTACATCTTCCGGTAACTCCTGCTCCATTTCCTTCTCCAGCTCCTCATCGAGCATATCAGACTTGGTAATAGCCAGCAATTTGGGTTTATCTGCCAATTCTGGATTATACGCTGTCAGTTCATTCAATAGAATCGCGTACTCCTCACGGATCGTCCGATCGGTATCGGCAGGCACCATAAACAGCAAAACTGAATTTCGTTCAATATGCCGCAAGAAACGATACCCTAATCCCTTTCCTTCTGAAGCGCCTTCGATAATACCCGGAATATCGGCCATAACAAAGGAACGGTTATCCCGGTAGCTCACCATACCCAAATTAGGTACCAGTGTTGTAAAGGGATAATTTGCGATTTCTGGTTTCGCAGCCGAGACGACTGACAACAACGTTGATTTACCAGCATTCGGGAATCCAACCAGTCCAACATCAGCAAGAACCTTCAATTCGAGAATCATCCACTGCTCTTTACCTGGAAGACCAGGTTGCGAAAACCGCGGTGTCTGCTGCGTTGGCGACTTAAAATGCCAGTTGCCCAGCCCGCCTTTTCCTCCCGGAACCAATATTCTGGTTTCACCGTCTTCTGTGATATCGAACAATACCTCTCCCGTCTCTGCATCCTTCGCAATCGTACCCAATGGCACTTCCAAGATCTCATCACGTCCAGTTGCCCCAGTACGCAAAGAACTGCCGCCAGACTCACCGTTTGACGCAATAATATGCTTACGATATTTTAAATGGAGTAACGTCCAGAGATTAGTCGTTCCTTTCAGTATAATATGCCCTCCACGACCGCCGTCACCACCATCGGGTCCACCGGTAGCTGTGTGCTTGTCACGGTGCAAATGAGCCGAACCTGCCCCACCATGTCCAGAACGACAACACACTTTCACATAATCAACAAAATTCGAACCTTGCGCCATTACAATTTATTACAGTCTAAAAAGTACTTATCTTAATTAATAATTATCGATGATATCTGTTAAACTTTTAAAGATAGAATCGATATCACCGATACCATTCACTTTAGAAAGTTTACCTTGTGCCTCATAATACGGCAACACATGAATCGTCTTTGTGAAATATTCATCAATACGCTTCACCAATTTATCAGCATCATCATCCGCACGACCAGAAATTTCCTTACGTTTAGCGATGCGCGCTTTCAATTCATCCTCATTCACATCCAGTGCGATTACTACTGAGATTGACGTATTGATACCTTCTAAAAAAGCATCCAACGCCTCAGCTTGCGCAACAGTACGAGGAAATCCATCAAAAATAAATCCTTTTGCATCCGGATTTTTCTTTACTTCCTCTTCCAGCATTGCTATCGTAATCGAATCTGGCACTAAATTTCCCTCAGCAATAATCTGGCTCACTTGTTGACCAAGTGGCGTTTGACCTTTAATATGTGCTCTAAAAATATCACCAGTTGAAACATGAACCAATTGATATTTTTCAATAAGCTTTGCAGATTGGGTTCCCTTACCTGCACCCGGAGGGCCAAATATTACAAGGTTTAGCATAGTTTTATTTAAGAAATTAAAACGAGTTAAAAAATAAAAGCCTAATCACAGATGATGACTAGGCTTTTCAGTTGTGCGCTCCAAGGGAGTCGAACCCCTAACCTTCTGATCCGTAGTCAGATGCTCTATCCAATTGAGCTAGGAGCGCAATAAACCATTACGTTTAGAACTCTGTCCCATGTGTTTTGGTGACGCAAATATAGTCAGAATTCGTTTTTTTACAAATTTTTTTTCAAAAAGAAGTTCCCTCCTTCCATCGACTGCCTTGCAATAATTCTTCTAAAAACAAAAAGCCAATCAAATTGACTGGCTTTTATCTGTGCACTCCAAGGGAGTCGAACCCCTAACCTTCTGATCCGTAGTCAGACGCTCTATCCAATTGAGCTAGGAATGCCTCTTTTAACAATACAAAAACTGTATTTGTGCGCACCAAGGGAGTCGAACCCCTAACCTTCTGATTCGTAGTCAGATGCTCTATCCAATTGAGCTAGGAGCGCTAGGCTACCAAAACAAATCCGTTATCCTTTTCCGTTTTGGTGATGCAAATATCGTTATATTTATCGATTTAACAAACATTTTTTCTCTTTTTTAAACTTTATACAACAACATTTCTTTTATCTCGTTGATAATATTATATTTAAAATATCAACTTTTTTTTTCAGACACGGACAAATGTTAGCATTCATGAGCAAAAGAGAATTAAAACTCAGTAAAATTCGCATCGGAGATATCAGCATCTCCTACTATATTCGCCCAAGCAAATTATCCCCCTCTCCGAAAACAGTCATTTTCATCCATGGTTTTCCCTTCAACAAAAACACCTGGAAACAACAACTCCTACAACTCGACGAAGATTTTACAGGCATCGCCATTGATGTTCGAGGACATGGCCTAAGTACCAATGGACATGGCTTTTTCTCCGTCGATGTTTTTGCCAAAGATCTTGTGGAGTTTATTCGTAAACTCGACCTCAATCATGTCATCCTTTGTGGAATCTCTATGGGTGGCTACATCGCCCTCAGGACGTATGAACTGATCGGACAACAGCTCAAAGGACTTATCCTCTGCGACACGAATTCCCTTTCCGACGACAACAAAGGCAAACAAAAGCGTTTTGATTCCATTCAGGCTTTATTAAAATATGGTAGAAGACCATTTGCCATTGGCTTTATCGCAAATGTGTTTCACGATAAAACAATCCATGAAAACCCCGAAGCTGTTGAACTCATCAAAAGCTGTATTCGCAGAAATGAAGTCGCCAGCATTTGCGCGACACAACTCGCTCTTGCTTCGCGAACAGATACAACCCATTCGTTGAAGACAATTATTATTCCAACACTGATCATAAAAGGTAAACACGACAAGTTGATGAGCGAAGAGCAAACAAATATCCTGATCGAAAATATACCCGACGTCCGCTATATGGAGTTTGAAGAATCCGGGCACCTGCCGAATCTCGAGGAACCCGAAAAATTCAATGCGGTGCTAAATGATTTCCTGCGAAATATACCGTTATAACCATCGCCTTGGTCGTCAAGTGCAGCATCGGATATAAAACAATAAAAAAAGCCACAACAGTGGCTTTTATTTCTTTTTTTCATTAAGATCTCGTTCTACGGATATTAGAACGAAAAATCATCTTTTGACCGAACATCCGCTTCCTCAGCGTATGCATCGTCAAAGTTAGGCTCATAACGTTTCTCGATTACTTCCTGATTGGACTTGATGTAATTAACCACATCCGTCAAACCATCAGCGAATTTCTCAAAATCTTCTTTATATAAGAAAATCTTATGCTTAATAAACTGGCCATCCTCAAAGCGCTTCTTGCTTTCTGTGATAGTAATGTAGTAATCGTTCGATCGAGTTGCTTTTACATCAAAAAAATAAGTACGCTTACCTGCTCTCACCTTTTTTGAAAAAACTTCTTCACGTTCTTTGTTTTCAAAATCTCCCATTGGTTGTTATTTAAGTTTAAAGTAATCTTAATCTTTGATAAATATATAATAATTCATTTTAATACACCAAATAATATTAAAAAAAAAGACAATTACGCGTAAAAATGGCAGTTCACTTCTATTTATAGCCGAGATAAAAAATAAACAACAAGATTTTTTACCGACGAAATCATTACATTTACCGAAAATATAAGTTGTATTACCTAAAGCAAATATGTAGAATATATTTGTGCCTCTATCTTTGAGTCATAAATAGTAAAAACATTATGGAAAAAGAACCCATCATACCAAACAGCAATAATAGCCGCAATATTGTAGGAGCGATTGTGATCATCGTAGGTATATTCTTATTATTGAATAACCTAAATTTAGGAAGCTGGTTTCCGGATTGGTTATTTGGCTGGCAAACGATATTAATCATCATTGGATTGGTCATTGGTATAAATTCCCAATTTCAGAAAAAATCGGCCATTATCCTATTGATCATAGGCGGAGCAAGCCTTATTTCAAGAATGATGCGCACAGACTTTGGCTCCGTAACCGTCCCGATCATCATCATTTCTCTCGGGATTTACTTTATCATGAGCAAAAGGAAACCTCCGATGGTTCCCCCAACTTACCCTAATCCGCCGCAAGGCTCTTACGACTGGGATAAGCGAGTCAACGTACCTACGGAAGGTGTTACTGACAGCGGTGTTACTGACCAGGAATCCAGACCATTTAACGAACAATACGGTTCAAGCCAACAAGCCTTGCCTAATCAGCAGGCTTTTGGCGACAAAGATAAAGATTCCTTTCACCAGTCATTTGAGGACAACCTCAATCTGAATACCATCTTTGCAGGCCAAAAGAAAGTAATCTATTCCAAACATTTTAGAGGGGGCAATATGACCAATGTATTTGGAAGTGTAGAGCTGGATCTAACAAAAGCTGATATTCAGCAGCCTATTGTGATCGATACATTCCAATTGTTCGGCAGCGCACGTATTATTATACCTCCGCATTGGACGGTATTTAGCAACGTCGCCTCAATCTTGGGCTCTGTCGATGACCGCCGGTTCCAAACGATTTATAACCCCGATACAGATAAAAAAATCTATATAACAGGCACCTGTATTTTAGGTAATTTAACCATAAAAAATGCTTAATAGATGAAAAGTAAGCTGTTCCTCAGTGTTAAAAGTCGATTAATTGGCATTATCTGTATATCCGTATTTATCGGATATCTTGCATTACAATACCTATTGATGCTTCGTTCTGGTTTTGACCAACAACTCGCATTCAAAGATTCATTTATAAACAGCATTGTGATGATGTTTTGCTGTTATGGCATGTCATCAGCACTTAATTTCTACACCCCACAACCCCGGGAGATTTGGAAGGTACTCATCATCGGTTTAATCATGGGCGCAATAAGCATCGCATTAAGCCGATTCTTGATGAGTTACTTTATCCAATCGACCTTTACCCCTTTGCTGGATTTAACATTACCCTATCGGGGTATCGTTAATTTCCTCATTTTGACTTCTGTTGCCATTATCAACATCGTTTGGAATATTCAGGAAGACAACATCAACAATATCAAGCGGAAACAGGAATCCGAAAATTTACTTCGGGAGGCCGAACTGTATAATCTAAGACAACAGTTACAGCCGCATTTCCTATTCAATAGCCTCAACTCCATTATAGCACTTATTGGTGCCAATCCGGATGAAGCCCGAAACATGACATTTCAGTTATCGGACTTTTTAAGAGGAACATTAAGAAAAGAAAACAATCAAATTATCACACTTGAAGAAGAGCTCGATCACCTTCAACTTTATCTCGATATTGAAAAAGTTCGCTTCGGTCATCGACTAAATACATCCATCTCTTCCTCAGAAGAAATTTTCAACAATAGATTACCTGCCATGATTATTCAGCCACTGGTAGAAAATGCAATTAAACACGGCTTATATAATGTAACGGATCAAGTAGAAATTAAAATAAAATGCCATTCGAATGATGGTCAGCTGCTGATTCAGATTACCAACCCCTTCGACACCGAAGAACAGTCAAAACCGAAAAAAGGCACTGGATTTGGGCTTTCGAGCATTCAGCGCCGATTATATCTCCTGTATGGAAGAAATGATCTACTGGAAACTCAAATTCAGGACAATATATTTATCAGCACCCTAAAAATACCTCAATATGATTAAAGTCGTTATTATCGATGATGAACCCCTTGCACGCTCCATTATTGCGGGTTACCTAAAAAATGAACCCGATATATCCATCATGGCAGAATGCGGTGATGGCTTTGAAGCTGTTAAGGCTATCCATGCGCACGAACCGGATTTAATTTTTCTGGACGTACAAATGCCCAAATTGACCGGATTTGAAATGCTTGAACTCGTTGACGATCCTCCTGCAGTCATCTTTACGACCGCTTTTGACGAATACGCCTTGAAAGCTTTCGAAAAGAACGCCTTGGATTACCTATTAAAACCAGTATCACCAACACGTTTCAAAAAAGCTTTGGAAAAATTCAGGGCAAGCTACTCCGCACCAGAGAAAAAAGTCCAACCCAACTACGAAGTACTAACAGCACAAGACGAAACAAAAATCGACCGTATCGTTGTAAAAACAGGTACGCAGATTAAGATTATTCCGATTGATACAGTCAAATATCTGGAGTCTTACGATGACTATGTTAAAATTCATACCAAAGATGGCATGTACCTAAAAAATAAAACAATGGCATTTTTTGAAAAGTCTTTGGATCCGAATCAATTTGTCCGCATACACCGGTCTTTTATCATTAAGGTAGATCAGTTGGCCAAATTGGAACCTTATGAAAAGGATTCTTATATTGCTGCACTGACATCGGGCGAAAAGCTCAATATCAGTAAATCAGGCTATGCACGATTAAAACAATTGATTGGAATTTAAACATTCCGTAGATTTGTGCCCATCAATAGTTATGAAACATTTTATTACAATAGTATTGCTGGGCATCACATCTTACTCCTTTGCCCAAACGAATCCTGAGGAACAGATCAACAGAGGAGTTTACAATAGGCTGGAATTTTTTATCAATTCCCAGATGACAGACTCCGCCTATAATTTGGCCAGTGATTCTTTCAAACAACAATTTAGCCTAGCCAAATTCACCCAAGTACTACAGGAGCTCTATCCCTTAGGAAGAGTAAAAAGCTCAACGATAAAAGAATTTGAAAAAGGGCTTGCAACTTATCAGATGGACTTCGACAGCAGATCGTATGAGGTTCTTTTTGCGACGGACACAAGCTTAAAATTCAACACATTAAAGTTCACTCCTTTGGCAATAAAGCCTCAAGTGGAAAAAACTATTGTGGTACCTGCCACACAGAAATCAGTCGATAACGACGATCTTTTTGTCGATTCGGTTGCAAATGCTTATTTAAAACAACAAAATACGCAATCACTTGCCATTGGCATTCTAAAAAATGGACAAACCAAAACCTATTTCTATGGTGAGACGGCCAAAGGCAACCAAACTCCGCCTACAAAAACGTCTGTTTATGAGATCGGTTCACTGAGCAAAGTTTTTACTGCTATACTTTTGTCAAATCTTGTCGAAGAAGGAACGATAACGTTAGATCAGCCTATCGCGCTATTTCTCCCTGATACACTCAAGAAAAATGGAGAACTTTCAAAAATAACGTTTCAAATGCTGGCCAATCATACTTCTGGCTTACCTAGACTTCCTGACAATCTTGACAAAGTCAAAGGATTTAACGAAAACGACCCCTACAAAACATACGACAAAAAAGCACTTTATAATTACCTCGCAAGCTTTAAAAACAAAAAAAATCCAGGTGAAGAATACGAGTACAGCAACCTTGGTTACGCTGTATTAGGAGACATTATATGCAGTATCTATAAAAAAAGTTATGATCAGCTTGTAAAAGACATCATCTGTAAACCACTTGAAATGAGTAATACCTTTCAAGTATTAGACCCTAAGAGAAAAGATACTTTTAAAGTATATAATAAAGAAGGCCAGGAAGTGATTCCTTGGTCATTTGACGCTTTCGGTCCAGCTGGCGGATTAAAATCGACACTCGAGGATCTGCTTAAATTTGCGAATGCGCAATTCAAAATGCCGCAGACTCCCTTGGAAAATGCGATGGCAAATACCCGGTTATTTACATTTTTTCTCCCCCCAGACACAGATCTTGGACTCGCATGGCATATGAATTTGATTGACGACCTAACGGTTTATTGGCACAATGGCGGAACTGCAGGAAGCAGCTCCTATCTAGCCTTATCGCCCGACAAAAAAAGTGGCGTAGTCATCTTGTCCAATTCAGCCATCTCTGCCGATGACAAAGGTAAAGCTATCTTGGATTATTTACTCCGTAAAAAGTAAAGTTCAAAAAACAAGGAATAATGAGCCATATTGAAACAACAATATGGCTTTTTTTGTTGTAATAGCGATGAGTGATCATTAATTTTGAAGATAGGATAAAAACAAATGGATTCGGAGGAATCAACCAACAACAAGCTAAACAGCATCTATTTACATGAAGATATTTATCACTAAAAAAATTCCACAAAAAGGCATAGATCTATTAAAATCTGCTGGACACGACATTTCTATACACGATTCAAGCACCCCCCTATCCGAACTAGAGCTTATCAAAGCCAGCCAACAGGCCGATTACGTCCTTAACGGTGGGATGCAAAAGTTTGATGCTAATTTTTTCCAAAACTGCCCCAACCTAAAAGCCCTATCTCTCATGAGCGTCGGCTATGACAATGTGGATATCTCAGCCGCTACACAGCATGGAATACCCGTAAGCAATACACCGGGCATCCTTTCGGGAGCAACAGCAGACGTTGCTTTCCTCTTGATGTTATCGGTATCGCGAAAAGCATTTTTCAACCACAAAAGAATTTTGCAGGGCGAATGGAAAGGTTTTGATCCCACGGCAAACCTAGGCATCGAGCTCAACAACAAAACATTGGGCATCTATGGACTGGGGCGAATTGGTTTTGAATTCGCCAGAAAAGCCAAAGCAGCGTATAACATGGAAATTATCTATTACAATCGGAGCCGTAATGAGGAAGCAGAACAAATTCTTGGTGCACGATATGTTAATTTCGACGATCTGCTCACGCGAAGCGATGTACTTTCAATCCATGCAGCTTTGACTGCGGAGACTAAAAACAGGTTTGACAAAAATACATTTACGCGCATGAAAAACTCCGCTATATTGGTTAATACTGCTAGGGGCGGATTGGTCAATGAATTGGATCTAATAGAAGCCCTGCAGACTGGCCAATTATGGGGCGCCGGGCTTGATGTAACAGACCCGGAGCCGATGGATCCAAAAAACCCACTTTTAACGATGGAAAATGTTTGTATCCTGCCACACATCGGCTCTGCCACCGTAGAAACAAGGAATAATATGGCACTTATGGCCGCCAGCAACTTACTGGCAGCAATCAAAGGCGAAAAAATGCCACAAATTATCAATAAAGAAGTATATCAATGAAACGAAGGTTTTTTCAGCTTTTAAATAGCTTAAATAAAGCCATCTTACCAAAATACGGTAAGATGGATCCGTTAAAATTAAAAAAGTACCAGCAGGCTATCATTGCCTACAGGTACTTTGTCCTTATACATGCATTGGAAACGGACCAGGACTAAGTTTTTGCAGTTCCTTGGTCACTTGAATTTGAAACAATGCTAATCTGCGTCGGATTGGAAGATAAACTAATATCGTTCCTTTCCAGCTCCAACATAATCTTTTCCTGCATCGAGTTTCGCGCAGCGACATAGTGCTCTCTCTTCGTCCAGGCACGAACGGTCAAAACCATGGCACTGTCCCCCAATTCTTTGATGAAAACAGTTGGCTCCGGACTTGTCAACACATTCTCATTCGAACGGAGAACCCTTAATATGATATCTTTCGCTTCTTTCACATTTTTATCATAAGAGATACTGATGGTATATTCAAACATCCGTTGCACAATTTTCGTATAATTTTTGATAACCGAGTTGGCCAAAGGACCATTCGGGCTAAAAACACGTACACCGTCATCACCTATTAAAGTGGAATACAAGATATCAATCCTTTCTACCGTACCTGCAGTACCATTTGCACTCGATATGGAATCCCCTACTTCAAATGGTCTAAACATCAAAATCAGCACTCCACCAGCAAAATTACTCAAACTTCCCTGCAGCGCCATACCAACAGCCAATCCAAAAGCAGACAATGCTGCGATAAACGAGGTTGTCTGAATCCCAATCTGGCTGGCTACAGTAAGAAGCAGCATCACCCACATGACAATCTTGACGATGCTAGAGATAAAAGCCCGAATGGAAGGATCTACATTCTTCTTTTCAAAACGTTTATGTAATAAGCGATCCACAAAATTGATCACATATTTCCCAAGAATCAATAGGATAATCCCCCCAATAATCCCCGGAATAGACTCAATGACAATGTCTGTCAAACGCCCAAATCTCGTTTCTAGGCTATTCAAATTACTTTCCATTTATTAATATATTTTAAAATTTTAGACACAAGGATTGTTCCAACATATCAGCCAAAGCATCAAAATGTAAAAATCATTGAAAAACACCACAAAAGACCAAATAAACACCACTATTAAAAGAATATTTGGCGTAATTTTGCTATATGAATAGAAAAAACACCATTCCTATTATTGATAGTTGTAGCATTGATCTCAATAACAAAACAACGATTCATATTGATGATCTAAAAGAATATATCATCAAGCATCAGGATATGGTGTTTCCTCACAAACATAATTTTTTTCATTTTGTACTATTCACTAAGGGATCAGGAGAACACATTATCGATTTCAATCATTACAACATTGAACCTTATCAAATCTATTTTATGGTACCGGGTCAAGTTCATACGTGGAATTTTACGGGTGATGAAGAGGGCTATGTTGTCAATTTTTCCATTGATTACTTTCAGTCTTTTCTCTTACGAACCGATTACCTGGAACGCTTCAGCTTCTTACAGGGTAAAATTGAGCAGTTGATTTTTGTTATTGCTGAACAATTTCGCAAGCAGTCTATTCACATTCTTGAACAAATTTCTACCGCAAAAGCGGCAGGACAGCCGGAAGACTATATCCGTACACTTCTGCTCCAATTTATATTGTTTATCTCAATTTCTACAGAAAAGGATCATCAAGAGCACAGTACGCCATATAATCACAAAATATTCAATAGTTTTCAGCAATTGGTTGAACAGCAATTCAAGTCTACCAAATTGCCCAGTGTGTACGCAGATCAATTATTTATTACACCCAATCATCTGAATGCGATCTGCAAATCCTACATCGGACAATCAGCAGGTGAAATTATACGAAACCGGATTGTACTCGAAGCGAAGCGACTATTGGTCAATCGAAACTTAAATATCAATGAGATTGCAGATGAGCTGCAATTCAATGACAACTCATACTTTACTAAATTTTTCAAAAAATCCGCTGGGCTCACACCAGAAGAGTTCAGAAAACAACTATAACTATGGAAGAGGTTAAATACGAATTATCTGAATTTAAAGCCGCATGGCAAGCAAAATGTCCAAGATGCAGAATCGGCCATGTATACCAAGGGCCTGCATATGGTCTGAAAGTACAAAAAATGAATAGCCATTGCGAATACTGTGGACTTCGTTACGAACGTGAGCCAGGTTATTTTTATGGTGCCATGTATGTTACCTATGCGTTCTCCATCGCCGAAATGGTTGCTGCCTGTATGGCAACCTATATCCTGACAGGCAATGATTCTTCTTTTATACTCTATGCAACAGTTGCGATCATGAGCGTTGTTTTAATGTCGCCATTCAACTACCGCTATTCCCGTATCATACTGATGTATTGGTTAACACCAGGCTTAAGATATGATCCGAATGTCAAAAAAAAGGAAGTTGATGTGAAGGCTTCAGCATAACCTTCATTATCCTTATCTTTATCCTGATGAAGGATATCATTTATTTGGACAACAACGCAACAACTCGAATTTTGGATGAAGTATGGAATACCATGACTCCCTATTTCATCCAAAATTATGCGAACGCATCGAGTGTCTATCACCAAATGGGACGCGAAGCCAATGCTGCCATCCAACTTGCTAGAGGACAAATAGCTGAAGTGCTGAATTGCTCACCGAAAGAACTATTTTTCAATTCAGGTGCAACAGAAAGTATTAATACCGTAATCTGTGGCATATTTGACAAATATCAATCCAAGGGGAATCATATTGTCACCGTTTCAACAGAACACAAGGCCGTCCTAAGCTGCTGTGAACAATTGACGAAAAAAGGAGCTCAGATCACCTATCTCCCTGTCGATGCACAAGGAATGATCAATATAGACGATTTGAAAAATGCGATGAGCGCCCAGACCATACTTGTTTGCATCATGGCCGCAAATAACGAGACGGGGGTATGTACGTCGCTAGCACAGATTGCTACGATTTGTACAGAGAAAGATATCTTGTTCTTCTGTGATGCAACCCAGGCTGTTGGAAAAATCAACATTGATCTACAAAAAATCCCTATCGACCTCTTATGTCTGAGTGCACATAAACTTCATGGCCCAAAGGGAATCGGCGCATTATACATTCGTCGAAAATCAAAACCGATTCAGATTACCCCATTAATTGTGGGGGGTGGTCAGGAAAGCGGATTTAGAGGCGGAACATACAACGTGCCAGCTATCGTCGGCTTTGGAAAAGCCATGTCTCTGATTAAACCAGCAGTTTATAATTCGGTCGAACGAAACCGCAATCTATTGGAAGAAATTTTAAGTGAGATTCCTGAAATCATCATTCATGGAAAAAATGCACCCCGCCTACCAAACACCAGTTACATTAGTTTTAAACATATCCTGGCCAGCGAAATAATGACTACCTGTCCCACATTAGCCCTTTCCTCGGGCTCGGCCTGTGTGACCGGATCCAGAGAACCTTCCCATGTTTTAATGGCTATGGGTATCTCCAAAGAAGATGCATTATCGGCCATTCGCTTTAGCTTAAGCATATTTACGACTCAAGAGGAAATTATTCAATGTGCCCAATTGATCACAGCAGCGGTTCACAAAATCCGCGATCAATCCCCTATCTGGCAACTTTTCAAAGCTGGCCTGATCGATTAATTTATGACATTCTAAAAACTTTATAGGAGACGAAATATAACAAGATTGTATGTATCTTTGTGTCATACAAAGGATATTACTATGATTACAGTTACTGACAAAGCAAAAACTCGTATCGAGGAAATCATGAAGGATGAGCAATATGACAGCAATTACTTTGTGCGTGTTGCTGTGGAAAGTGGCGGTTGTTCGGGCTTGAGTTATAAGCTGAACTTCGATAACGAAGAAAAAAAAGGTGATCAATTTTTCGAAGATAAAGGCGTGAAAGTCTGTTTGGATATAAAATCATTTTTATATCTAGCAGGTACAGAATTGGATTATTCCGATGGTTTGAACGGAAAGGGTTTTGAATTCCACAACCCGAATGCGAGCCGGACCTGTGCGTGTGGCGAAAGCTTCTCCGTTTAATCAATCAATCGATCCACCATAAACAAAAGAGCCCTGAAATATTTCAGGGCTCTTTTGGTAAGTAACCAAACACTTTTAGTTGCACCAACAAATTATTAGTTTTATAATTAAATATTGACCTATCTTCATTTTGTTAGAATTTTTTTATTTTTTCAACTTTTTAATGGATAAATATTAAAAATCACAACCAAACAGATTAACCAGTGATATTTTCATACTTTTGTATGAAATAACTGAATAAAAAATAAAACCATGCGTATCAATCCATGCATGGTATTTCATTTGACTCATATGGAGGGAAGAAAACTTTTAAATACCGAAGTTGCTATCAGCTTCGTTAAAGATACATTTGTCCAACAACTAAAGAAAGCATTAAATTTAATTCCGATCTCATCACCATTGGTGGTTTTAGACGGCACAGGATTAAACGATGACTTAAATGGAATTGAGCGTCCGGTATCATTTCCGATTAAATCATTGAATGAAAAAAGAGCTGTCGTGGTACATTCATTGGCAAAATGGAAAAGAGTCCGTTTAAAAGAGCTCGAAATGTTACCTGGGGAAGGCATCGTGACAGACATGAAAGCACTGCGTCCTGATGAAGATTACACCCCTATTCACTCGATCTATGTAGACCAATGGGACTGGGAAAAAGTAATCGATAAAGATCAACGTAATTTGGCTTTGCTGAAAGAAACCGTATTAAAAATTTACGATGCATTACGATTTACAGAACAACAGGTTGAAAGCAAGTATCCACAGGTAAAAGCGATTCTTCCGGAAACCATTACATTCATTTCGGCTGAAGAACTACTGCAAAAATATCCTAATCTAAGTGCAAAGGAACGTGAAAATACAATCACAAAAGAATATGGAGCTGTGTTTTTATATGGTATCGGAGGGGCACTGAGCAATGGTGTTGCACACGATGGACGCGCAGCCGACTACGACGACTGGAGTACTGCCAATGAGGCAGGCCACAAAGGATTGAACGGCGATATTCTCGTATGGAACCCGATCTTAAATTCAGCGTTTGAACTTTCTTCCATGGGAATCCGTGTCGATAAAACAGCCTTGGCACATCAAATGGAAATCAGAAATTGTACTGAAAAATCCAAACTGACTTTCCATAGCATGCTTCTTAATGATCAATTACCGGAATCTATGGGCGGTGGGATCGGACAATCACGTGTCTGTATGTTTATGCTCAAGAAACAACATATTGGAGAAGTTCAAGTCAGTATCTGGGAAGAGGACAAAAAAGAAACGCTAAGACAAGAAGGTATTGATATCTTATAAAACAATACTTATTAAGAATTAATAACGCCGTAACTATACCGCGTTTTCCAATATATCGATACAAATCATTGCAAGGTAATCATCTTTTATAGACCGATTACCTTGTTTTTTTAGGTATAAAATGCCTAAAAAATTTTCATTCTAGTTTGTTCCTTTCAAGATAGCGGTATTTTGTATTTTTGTCAAATGCAGCTAGAAGCTATTTTAAATAAATTAGGCATTTCATCCTTAAATGAGATGCAAGAAAAAGTAGTGGAATCGTATCAAAAAGACCATGATTTCATCTTACTTTCACCCACAGGATCTGGCAAAACCTTGGCCTTTTCATTGCTCATTTTAGCGCAATTGAAGGAAATCGTTCGGGAGGTTCA
Source organism: Sphingobacterium sp. UBA7253 (assembly GCF_002472745.1). Lineage (NCBI taxonomy): Bacteria > Pseudomonadati > Bacteroidota > Sphingobacteriia > Sphingobacteriales > Sphingobacteriaceae > Sphingobacterium > Sphingobacterium sp. UBA7253. The sequence continues at coordinate 17,589 of NZ_DKSP01000227.1, forward strand.
AGTACTGATTTTAGTGCCGACCCGCGAACTTGCCTTACAGATAGAGCAAGTGCTACGCAAGGTGGCCACAGGTCACAAAGTCACCTGTGCCTATGGCGGTCATAGTACCCGTATCGAAAAAAATGAATTCAAGGATGCTCCCGCAATTATTATAGGAACTCCAGGACGTATAAAACAACATATCGAAGAAGGAAATTTTGATCCGACCAGTATCCACACCCTTGTGTTAGACGAATTTGATAAATCGTTGGAACTGGGATTTCAGCATCAAATGGATTTCATTATTCGACATATACCGGCCATCAGATCACGTATATTGACTTCTGCAACGATGATGGATGTAATCCCGCCATTTACACAGATAAAGGAGCCTATCCTTGTTGATTTTCTGAATAACTCCCAGAACATACCCCGTATTACAATAAAAAAGGTCGTTGCCCCTGTTCAAAAGAAATTGGAGGCATTGCTAAAACTCATCTGCAAGATCGGGACGAAAAAAATGATTATTTTCTGTAATCATCGCGATGCAGTAGATCACATCAGCGAACTACTGGACAATCGCAATATTATTCACGACACCTTTCATGGCGGACTTGAACAGCAAGATCGTGAGCTGGCGCTTCTCAAATTCCGTAATCATTCCAACAATGTTTTGATCACGACCGATTTGGCTGCAAGAGGGCTGGATATCCCCGAAGTTGATGCCATTATTCATTACCAGCTGCCGCATAAAGAAGATGGCTTTATTCATCGCAATGGACGTACTGCGCGAATGCAGGCAAAGGGTGATGTCTATGTCATCTTAAAGCCTGAAGAAGCCTATCCCTATATAGCGGGGGAAATACCTGAAGAGGAATTTCCCGAATACTATGATCTTCCGGAAAATTCACCTTTCGCTACACTTTATATCAGTGCTGGACGAAAAGATAAAGTCAATAAAATTGACATCGTAGGTTTTCTCCTGCATTTGGAAGGTGTTGAAAAAGACGACATCGGTATAATAGAAGTGAAAGATAAGGTAGCTTATGTTGCCGTTAAAAGAAAGCTTGCTTCCGTTATTATCAATAAGGCTAGTGGGCAAAAAATCAAAGGGCGTAAAGTAAAAATTGGACGTACCTAGTTATTAGCGCGTCAAGAGATCCTCCTCACCTATTTCGGTAGCGCAGGTCGGATCCATCATCAAACTGTGATTCCAATACATAAGGAGACCTGCATTGTCGTTAAAATAAGTCGATAAAAAACCGCTCAATGAGTGGTTTTTTTTATAGGAACCTGATTAACTCTTGGTTAATACCATGTTTGACTTTAACAGGGGTATTACAGGGGGTTAGCAGGGGTATAACAGGGGGTTAATAGGGGTATACCCCTATTAACCCCCTGTTAATACCCTGTAAAAAGGGTACTGTTACCCTTTTAATTCCAAACATGGTGTAATCGGAGTTATACGCGTTACCGAAGTCGTTATAAACAAAAGCAAGAAATAAGGGGAATTTATCAGGGGTGTAGTGCACCCGGGGAATCAATCGGCAGGTAAGCCTTCACAATGCCGTGTAAGGCTTACCTGCCGATTCTGATTTAAAATTTTTCAGGGTATGTCATGGTTCCTGTTCAGGTCAAGCGCCCAAGGTTAATCCAATTCTTTTAAATACCGGAGATACAACTGCACAGCTTCGCGTTTCTTATCTGTCAAATGGAAATTAAGATGCTGTGTCAGATATTTGGTATAATCAAAGCCCTCAAATTCTGGGAGACCGGCTATCACATCGGTTGCATGTTCAACGCCATATGCTAAAGCGTCATTAAATTGCTCCACAAAAGAGTCGGGAAGTTTTTTGTTACTTACCCATAAGGCAAATGCAAAAGGTAATCCGGTGAAGTTAAACCACTCTTCCCCCAAATCATAAACATAGGGTACTGCATTCTTCTTACCGAACGTACGATCCCCAATTAAAACATAGGCATCTGGCTCTATAGATTCATCAGTGATCAATTCTACATCTTTTTTCCAATAATTTTTAATCAATACGCGTGCTAAACCATTTGACGTGCGCGATTGCTTATCCAAACGTAAAGTTTTTACCTCTTCAATAGGCTTATTGGCAAAAATAAAGACAGAATCAACAGCACCTTCTGTGCCGATACAAAAATCGGTATTAATATAATACTCGGGAAGACTTAATAAGGCAGCTGTCGGTATAATACCGATATCAGCTTGATCATCGATTACTTTCTGTGCACAGGCACTTGGATAATCAACGCTCAAGTCGATTTGCTCCATCACTTTCGATTTACGTATTCCATTCAAAAATGGATAAGTATTGGTATACGATACGGCAGAAACTCTAATTTTATTCATTTATCAATGCTTCTAAGTGTGCAGTATTGTAATGGTCCACAATCTCAAATTGACCATTATCATACAGCAATTTATATAAAGCAGTATTTGTATGCGGGAAATCATCCATATAACGGGCATCAACACCAGTCATTAGACAAAGCATAATCCGTAAGGCACGACCGTGCATACAGACTAATATGTTTTTTTCATCTGCCTGAGCGAGCATATGATCCAAGGCGACTTGTTGACGAGCCATCAATTCATGAGGAGACTCTCCGTTTTCAATACTGACATCCAATTCTCCATTGCGCCATGCTGCGACCAATTTTTCAAAACCAGTTAGCAACTCTGGTGTTTGTTCTTTTCCTTCATAAACTCCCCAGCTTATTTCATCCAAACCAACAAGCTGTTCCCAAGGTAAATCCAAATCAAGAAATCCTTGTACAGTTTGATGCGTACGCAATAAAGTGGAGGTATATATCTTATCAAAAGGCACTGTCTTATAGTGATCAAAAAAAGCCTGAGCTTGAGCTATGCCCATCTTGTTAAGGGGAGAATTAACACCCCGTCCCTGCACAATACCTTTTAAATTTAGATCAGTCTGTCCGTGTCGTATAAAATAAAATGTCTTTTTCAACGTGTGATATGATTATGAATTGACAACAGGTAATGCATAATAGCTTTTCTTTTGATCACCTTGATCAAAAACAAAATCATTATAATCGGTCACCACATTGTAGAGGGTATCTCTTTCTATCGGATGGCGTCCAACATTTTTTATCAGCTCGACAACCTCTTGTGTGGTCATCCCCGGTTTTTGCTCTTCTGCTCCCGCCATGCTGTATATTTTTGTCGTATCATCCAGTGTTCCATCGATATCATCGACCCCAAAAGCCAAGGACAACTGGGCCGTATCTCTCGATATCATTGCCCAATACGCTTTAATATGATCAAAATTATCCATGTAAATTCGAGCGATCGCATAATTCCTTAGGTCTTCGATAACGGATACCTCGGGAATATGGGACATTTGGTTCTCCTTATTTCTAAATTTTAAAGGAATAAAGGTCTGAAAACCGCCAGTCTTATCCTGCAGCTGTCTCAAGCGCTCCATGTGATCTACACGATGCCAAAACTGCTCAATATGACCGTACAGCATCGTTGCATTGGTATGCATTCCCAGCTTATGCGCTTGCTCATGAATATCCAACCATTGTTCGGCGGTACATTTATCATGTGCAATCTGTTCTCTGATTTCTGGATGAAAAATCTCTGCTCCACCACCTGGCATAGAATCCAAGCCGCAAGATTGCAAATACTTCAGGCCATCATAATGGCTTAATTTTGCCTTCTTAAAAATATAGTAATACTCTACAGGTGTAAGTCCTTTAATATGCAACTCGGGGCGATGCGCCTTACATTTGCGAAAGAAATCGGCATAAAATTCGAGGTTTTGTTTAGGAACAACCCCTCCAGTGATATGAACCTCAGTAACAGCCTCATTGTCATATTTTTTGACAATATCCATCATGCCATCAACTTCCATCTCCCAACCTTCTGCCCGTTCTTTTATTAAGCGGGAATACGAACAGAACTTACAGTCATAGACACAAACATTAGTCGGCTCAATGTGAAAATTACGATTGAAAAAAGTATGATCTCCATGGCGTTTCTCACGAATATAGTTAGCAAGCACACCAAGATAGCCTAGCTCACCTTTTTCATATAAAAGCACTCCTTCCTCAAAAGTGATACGCTCCTCTCGCAAAACTTTCTCCGCTATATCTCTCAACTCGACAGCTAAGTTTTTGTCGTTAATCAAGAAATTCAATTTATCTATTGCGTTCATTAAATGTATCTCCTATCTTAAATCAAATGTACCGAAAAGGCAACAAAAGTTATAATAAAAAATGTGATAACAACTAATTTGACAAACCTCTTAGAAAAGAAAGCTAATCTGTAAATTGTTGCATTTCGATTAATTTGCGGTATAATCCTTCACGTTGTATCAGCTCACTATGGCTACCTACTTCTACAATCTTTCCGGCTTCAATAACTACAATTATATCCGCATTCTGAATGGTACTTAAGCGGTGGGCAATGACAACTGTTGTTCTATTGTCCATTAATTTATATAAGGAGTCCTGTACCAATTTTTCAGATTCGGTATCTAGCGCAGAAGTCGCCTCATCAAGAAGCATGATCGGTGGATTTTTTAAGACAGCCCGTGCGATACAGATCCGCTGGCGTTGGCCACCCGATAATTTACCGCCCCGATCACCAATGTTGGTCTGATAACCATGTTCAGTTTTCAAAATAAATTCATGCGCATTGGCAATCCGTGCAGCGGCTTCAACCTCTTCCTGGCTGGCAGAAAGATTAGCAAATGCTATATTATTGAAAATCGTATCATTAAACAAAATAGACTCCTGATTGACGACACCGATCATGTCCCGTAAAGAATCCTGGTTTAAATCCCGTAAATCAGTACCATCAAACAAAATTTGCCCTCCAGTGACGTCCATAAATCTCGGGATCAAATCAACCAAAGTTGATTTCCCTCCACCTGATGGCCCTACCAATGCAACGACCTTCCCTTTTTCTATAGTCAAATCGATGTTCTGGAGAATCTCTTTATCTTTGCTATACGAAAAATTGACCTGGTTAAATACGATATTCTTCTCAAAGCTTTTCACAAGCTTCGCGTCGGCGCGATCTTTCACTTCCGTCCGTTCATCGATGAGTTCCAATACGCGTTCGCCCGCAGCAAGACCATTATGAATACCGCTAAAAGAATCTGTCAACGCTTTTGCCGGACGCATCACCTGTGAAAAAATAGCGATATAGGCGATAAATTCCGGTGCAGTTAACCCCTTGTCACCTGAAAGCACCAAATGACCGCCATATAAAAGAATAATTGCGACCATAATGACACCTAGTAGCTCAGAAACAGGCGAGCTTAACTGTTGTCTTTTAGCCATATCACGGCCGATATTTGCATAACGTTCGTTCTCATTATGAAATCTGTTCTTAATAAAGGAGACCGCATTGAAGGCTTTGATAATTTTAATCCCCGATAATGCTTCGTCCAAATAGGAAATCATATTTCCATACGACTCCTGTGCTGCATGCGCCTGACTTTTAAGATTCTTAACGATTCTTGCTATAAAAAATGCAGAGACTGGAATAACCAAGAGGGAGAAAAAAGTCAATTTTGCAGAGATATTAAAAAGCATCACGATATAAGCGATCAATTGCAGAGGCTCCTTAAAAACCACCTGTAATGTCCCTGTAACAGAATACTGAACTACCTGCACATCTGACGCGACTTTAGAAACAATATCTCCTTTTCGTTGCCCTGTAAAATAGCCAACATGCAGATCCATCACATTATCAAACACTGCTCTGCGCAATTTAAGCAGGGTATGAATGCGAAAATTCTCCATAATACGCTGACAGAAATAACGAAATAGATTACTGATAAATACGGAGATCACAATAACAATACAGACGTATTTCAATGCACCATAGGCTCCAAACTGGCTATTAGCAACACTGGCGTAGTAATTAAACCACGCGAGAATGTCTGTATAAGCTTCTGGTTTTACGACCTCGGCGGTCTCTTTACCAACGTTAAAAAGTGTATGGAGTAATGGAGCTAGCAACGCTAAATTCAATGTGCTAAAAATAACCGTGATCAACGTGAAAATTACATATGGGATTGCAAATTTCTCAATGGGTTTAGCAAACGATAAGAGCCTAAAATATGTTTTCATTTATTTTGAACTAAGACAAATTACCTTTATACGAAAAGTCATTCGTCGGTCTCTCCTCTAACTTTCAGATTTTTGACGAGGAAATTGAACAAAAATAACAAATTAATCAAGAAAAGCGCATATCCTGGTAAGGGACTATAAAATTGTTGCATCTCAAGACTAAAGCATTCAGCTTGTTCAGCTTGAAAAATCGATAAAAAAATCTCCTTTTAATAGATAATTCCCTAATTTAGCCTTATTCAAATACCAAATTTATTAAAATAAAATGCAAATAGACGTTGCCAAAAGATTGCAGCATACTGAAGAATATTATTTCTCCAAAAAATTAAGAGAAATAGATGAGTTAAACAAACAGGGTGCGCGTGTAATCAACCTAGGAATTGGAAGTCCAGACTTGCCCCCACACCCGGAGGTGATCGAGACATTAAATACGAATGCCCAACTTCCAAATGTGCATGGCTATCAAAATTATAAAGGCGCTCCCGCCCTACGACAAGCCGTTGCAGATTGGTATCAACGTTATTATAACGCGACTTTTAATCCCAATACAGAAATATTACCCTTAATAGGGTCAAAAGAGGGTATTGTACACATCTGTATGACCTATCTTCAGGAAGGAGACCAAGCACTTATACCCAATCCTGGCTACCCAGCTTATGCTGCTGCAGTGAGATTGAGTGGTGCTGAAGCAATTACCTATAATCTTACACAAGAGAAAAATTGGCTTATTGATCTAAATGAGCTCAGAAAACAAGACTTGTCAAAGGTTAAACTGATGTGGATAAACTATCCTCATATGCCAACAGGTGCCTCGGCACCCGATGCATTTTATCAAGAGCTGATTCAATTTGCCAAAGAGCATAATATCCTGATTTGCCACGATAATCCGTATAGCTTTATTTTGACAGATACGCCAAGAAGCATTATGAGTATCCCTGGCGCGAAAGATGTAGCCATTGAGTTGAATTCGCTGAGCAAGTCTTCCAATATGGCGGGATGGCGAATTGGTGTGCTCGTGGGTGCCGAAGAACGTATAAACCAAGTACTCCGTTTCAAAAGCAACATGGATTCAGGTATGTTTTTACCTGTTCAGCTGGCTGCGGCAAAAGCCTTACAACTTGATGCCTCCTGGTATGCTGATCTAAACAAAATTTATGCTGAAAGACGTCAACAGGTGTATGAAATTATGGATTTGCTGGACTGTTCTTATCAAAAGGACCAAGTAGGTCTGTTTGTATGGGCACGCATCCCTGAAAAATACAAGGATGGTTATGCGCTAAGCGATGCTGTTTTGGACAAGTCACGGGTATTTATTACACCGGGTGGAATTTTCGGAGACAAAGGCGATCAATATATACGCATCAGTCTCTGTGCCACAGTAGAGGTACTCAAAGAATCAATCCAGCGCATTAAAGATAATTTCTAAGACATTCGATATCGGGGCAGCTTAACTGCTTTGAAATTATCGATAGAATAATTGATCGACAAACAACCAGGGTATAAAGCGTTCGGTGTATAACATTTGAACAAAAATACGCTTAATATAATTGTTTACATATGAACATTGCCATTGTAGGCGTAGGCTTGATCGGCGGCTCAGTTGCCATTCGCCTAAAAGAAACAAAATTCTGCGACAAAATTATCGGTGTAGATAAGAGTCAAAAGAACTTAGATAAAGCGATGCACATCGGCTTCATTGACGAAACAGCAAGCTTAGAAGATGCGATTAAGAGCTGTAAAGTATTGGTGCTCACAATTCCTGTCGATGCCATTTTACATGTTGTTCCTCAAATCTTGGATTTGGTTACAGATCAGGTCGTCATTGACATGGGATCGACAAAAACAAATATTCTCAACAAAATCAAGGATCACCCTAACCGGGGGCGTTACGTTGCAGCCCATCCCATGGCCGGCACCGAGTATTCGGGGCCTGAGGCTGCAATACCGGGCTTATTCAAAGGCAAGATGATGGTCTATGTCGAAGCATTTAAAACTGATGAGGATGCTTTCGAGATCGCCGATGCCATCACCGACCAATTGGAGATGCGCAGCTGTTTTATGAATGCGGACGAACATGATGTACACACTGCTTATGTATCACACATCTCTCACCTAACCTCTTTCGCCCTCGCCTTAACGGTATTGGAAAAAGAGAAATCTCAGGGACGTATCTTTGAGCTGGCAGGATCGGGATTTGAATCTACAGTACGTCTTGCCAAAAGTTCGCCCGATATGTGGACACCTATTTTCAAGCAAAATCGCGAAAATGTACTCGAAGTACTCGAAGAACATATCAAGCAGCTTCAATCCCTGCACGATTCTATTGCCACGGAGGATTATGACAAATTGCACAAACTTATTACCCGTTCCAATAAGATAAAAAGGATCATTAAATAAAGGGTGCTCTAGTTAAAGCAGTAGATAAAAAAAGTCCACCAAAAAGTGGACTTTTTTTATTCATCTTCCAATTCATTGAATTTATCCAGGTCGGCTTTTGCCCCGATAGGATCTCCCAATTTTTCGCGAATTGCTGCGCGATATGAATACAAATCAGAATAATATGGATTCAAATCGATCGCTTTCGAGTAATCTGCCAGTGCGCCTGGTAAATCCTCCAACTTTTCATTCAAATCGGCTCGTAATGAATACACATAAAAATCTTCCGGATTGAGCGTAACAAGGCGGTCAAAATCCAATAATGCTTCCTCAAAATTCCCCAACCGCTCAAACAAAGATGCCCTTTCTTCGTATACGATCGATGAATCACGATCTATTTCCTCCGCTTTGGCATAGTCTTCCAGCGCACTTTGGTAATTACGATAGGATTCAAACACTTTAGCGCGAAATATATAGGCGGCAGAACGATTCTCATCAAGAGCAATAGCCTGATTGAAATCAGACAATGCCAATTCAAAACAGGTCAATTTCAGGTACAAACTTCCTCTAAAAACAAACAGGTTGCTATCCTTGTTATCGGATTCCGCAATAGCAGCAGAATAAAGACCGATTGCTTTTAGATAGCTATAGCAATGAACATATTCAAGTCCCAATGAATTTATTTCGTCAGTACTCAGCTGCTTTGGCTTCGATTCCAGCTCTTGAATAACCAAATTATCGGCCTCAAAGTAAGTGAGTTCAGCTTGATTCTCCGCCCATTCCAATACACTATGGTAATTAAAATCCAGTCTCTTGGCAATCTGATAATCATAGAAAGCACCTTCGTCTTCATCGATGAGTCGATAAACTAAACAACGGCTCGCATAAAAAAACGGTTCCTCTTTATACTGTTCGATTGCGCTTGTAAACGTTGCAATAGCTTGGTCATATGCCGCTATTTTAAAATAATAAAGCCCCAAATAACTATAGGCAAGTGCATGATTAGTCAAAGCAATCGCCTGCTCAAGTAAAGCGACAGGATTGCCATCGCCACTGATTCCGACATTAAATCCTTCCAATGTAGATCTAATCGCGCTCTGTTGGACGGTATCTAGCCAATCAGCGGAAAAAGATGAACTCGCTTCCGGAAAAAATGATGAAATAGGTAAAAAAGAAAACTTAGCAAGAAGTACGGGTACTGGCAGTGTAAAATCTGATTCCACAAAAGTATTGTTTTGTAGAATAACAGCTAGATTTGAAAACATATGCTTCATACCCAAAACTAAGCTAAATTTCA
>NZ_DKSP01000227.1:27517-44914 GCF_002472745.1 Sphingobacterium sp. UBA7253
AGCTAAATTTCATTACAAAAGAAATCTAACGGGAGATCGGGTACTATAATCGGGTGTTCTTATCAACTAATTTCACCTGTCAGGTATAAATATTTATAGCGGACAATATCCCTCGAATTTGTAAATTTGATTAATTTTTCCTTTTTGAAAACATAATTGGAAACCTTCTCTTCCATCAAACGCAGGAACTCAACAAATTCAGCAAAAAAGTCTTGACGTTCTCCTGGTGTAAACTGGCTGTTTTTTACAATCCAAAAGAATTGCTCTTCATTTACATGGAAAGATACCTCATTTTTCTTTTCTTTTCGAAAAATAAAGATTGGGTCATTTTCTTGGTTAATAAATAAAGCAAAGCCTGTATTTCCACCATCCAAATTAACAACAAAAGCAGAAAAATGGACAGTACCGATCTGTAAATTTTCCAGACAAATTAATTTATGCAACATCAGGTTGACAATTAGATCACCTAAAATTATTAAGTTTTTATTAAAAAACAAAAAAAGGCCCTCAAAATAATTGTGGGCCTTTTGTATTCGACGTAAATCTTATTAGAATGTAAATTTCACAGATGCATTCCAAGTTCTACCCTGTCCGATCAAAACAAAATTGGAAGTATCAATACCATTCCAAGTATTGTTCACATCTGTCACCAAGTTACTCGAAGTAGCTTCCGAAATATAGAACTTATTCAACACATTGTTCATGTTAACACGGAAACTCATGCTGTTCTTGTCACTTACTTTGACATTGTAAGAAAGACCGGCATCCAAAAGATTAAAAGAAGGTAATTTCATATAGCGTCCATAAGTTTGGCCATCTATTACTTCTCTACGATAATTCGATGCATACAAACGCTCATAATATCTGTAGTTTGCGTCAACAGACAAACCCTTAAACACTTTATATTTAGCACCAAATCCATAAGAAGTTTGCGCTGCGTTACCAACATGTTCACCGGTTAAGTTAACCTGAGAACGTCCCAATTCGACGCGGTTATCGTTACGTATAACAGAGTTTACTGCACCATCGTATTTCCAGTCACCTATCGATAAAAACCCTGTTAGGCTTAATTTTTCGATTGGGCGGGCCTCAAAATCAACTTCTACCCCGCTATGAACCTGTTTTACACCGTAATTTGTTGTATATAAATAGGCACCTTCGACCAAAATACCAGGATCATTTGTTGGATTGTATTTTTTTACGTCGTCTGCCGTCGCTAAACTCGAACTACCCGTAACACGGTTTTCCCAAGTTGTGCGGTAAACATTCACATTCACATCCAAGAATCGAGAAGCAAACTTATAACCTGCCTCTAAACCAAGGATTTTTTCATTTTCAGCATTTTCATTGATATCATTCGCATAATTCATGAAAATATTATTCTGATAAGGTTGACGGGAATAATATCCGGCATTACCGAAAACACTATGCTGTCCTAATGTATAACTTAAACCACCCTTCGTATTGTAGCCAAAATTATTCACGTTTTCAGACTTCTCATTACCTGGCGTGTATTGAAAATAATCAGTTCGTTTGTTTTGTTGTTCGGAAACCGATCCTTGGAAAAAAGCAGTAAATCCATCCTTTGCATATTCAAGTTGACCAAACAAACCTCCGTAGCGGATGTATTGATTGTAATCCCAAGCTAAACGATCTTCACGCGAATCAGGTTTACTTGAGAAAGCTTTCCAAGGGTTCGTTGAGTATGTATTGGTAACCAATGGCTTATTAGGGAAATTAACATTACCGCCTAATACGATACCATTTGTATTTCCAAGTGGATCTGTCAATTTACGATAATGTGTACCTTTATAATCCCTTACATCAAAACCGACATTGAAATTCAAGGATTCTGAAAGTTTACGATTATAGTTAGAAACTATACCAAACCATTGGTGATTGTTCACATCAGCAGCTAAATATTTGCCTGTATTGTATTTATCACTTCTTAGCGATTGGCCACCCCCAGCGGCTAACGATGCGTAAACGACAGTTGACAAAGATGATTTATCATCAATCGTCCAGTCCCAGTTCAAGTTGGCTACTGGCTTATGATAAAAGTTCTTTTGTGCATTCATCATCACGCCGTTTGCATCCTTATAATTGTCGTTATAACGTCTGCCATTAGCGAGATAGTTAGACAATTTTGAGGTATAGCCTTGGTTGTGCCACTGTGGAGCACCCGTTACCATAAAGTTCAGGTTATGCTTTTCATTCGCTTTATATCCAACAGACAGGAAATAACTTTGTCCAGCACCTTCTGTATGGTCCATATAACCGTTACCTGACCACTGTGTAAACATAGCCGAAACAGCAAAACCATTTTTCATCAGACCAGTATTGTAACCGACTGTTGCCTTCATAAACATATCGTTACCAACAGTGGTACGAACAAAACCACCCTCTTTCATTGCAGTGGATTGTGTCACGTAATTTACGGTTCCGCCGACAGATGAAATCGCTAATTTAGACGATCCCAAACCACGTTGAATCTGCACTAAAGAGGCAATATCTGTAAGTCCCGACCAATTTGACCAATATACACTTCCATTGTCCATACCATTGATAGGCTGACCGTTCAACAAAAATGCTGTATTGGACTGATCAAAACCACGTGTTGTCATAGAAGACTCACCAAAACCTTTTGCCTGACCAGTGATATAAACCGAAGGGGTATTAGCTAATGCTGAAGTAATATCCTGTGCTCCTACCCGTTCCTCTAAATCCTGCTTACGGATCGTCGAAACGGCAATCGGTGTCTTTCTTCCTGCCGCAATATCGATAACCCCATGACCGACAACAACAACCTCATCCAAATTTGTTGAAGATCCAGCCGTAAAAATTGGATTGATATTCAACGATTCCCCCGATTTCAGCATGATGTTTTCGAAAACAACAGGCGTTTCGCCAATGTAAGTTACCTCTACTTTGTAGGGGCCTCCTTCTTGAAGATTTGAAATTTGAAATTTTCCTTGGGCATCGGCTGAGCCACTTACTACTTGTCCACTTGGGATGTGGGTAATTTTAATGGTTGCTCCTTTAACCGTTTGTCCAGTAGCTTCTTTGACAACTCCTGAAACTGAACCAGTATTTGCTGTTTGACCTTGAACGGCACTATAACTAGCAAAAACAAGGGCAAAAAAAAGTAAAGACTTTTTCATGTTAGATGTGATTGTTTTGTTTTTGTGCCGCAAAATTAGGAATTGATTGTCTTTTTAACTAATTTTAACAATACCAATATCATGCAGTATCTCTATACAGAAAGAATAAATTTTAATCTTCCACAGAAAAACAGCAAATTTCAGCAAAAAGAGGCAATAAAAATACAGCATACATAAAATAAATACAATATATCCATCCTATTCATGAAAAAACATCAAAAATAATCAGAATAATATTTTGTCTGTTTTGAATAAATCAAAATTTAGCATTTTTACGATTTTTATGAATTGCATACAAGATTTTATAGCTTATCCCCATGCGGTGCTAAAAATTGTTTCTTTCAATCCGTCGTTTCTACCTACCTCCTTTTCTTCCCACAACAGCTGAAATAAGCCTATAAATAATTAACTTTAACTAATTTAAAAAATATGTTATCCATAGAACAAGCTTATACAGGCATTCTTGAACCGGAATTAATCGCTGAAATAGCGGAAAACGCGCATATAAAAACGTTCCGTGAAGGTGATCTCATCATTGATACCAATCAATATATCAAGGCGATGCCTCTCCTCTTGGATGGGGCAATAAAAATTGTCCGGGAGGATGAAGATAAAGGCGAATTGTTGCTCTACTATCTGGAAAAAGGTCAAACCTGTACAATGTCAATAGCCTGTTGCCTCGGGAATAAAAAAAGTGAAATTCGTGCGCTCGCAGAAAAAACAACGACTGTAGCCATGATTCCAAATGAGCTTGTCAACCTTTGGATGGGAAAATACCCTTCCTGGCGAAATTTCATCATATCAAGCTATTCAAGCCGTATGGACGAAATGTTACAAGCTGTTGATAGTCTAGCTTTTTCCAATATGGAAGAACGCATCATCAACTATTTAAAAGCCAAAGTGAAGCTGAATGACGACCGAATACTCACCCTTACGCATCAGGATATCGCTTCCGATTTAAATACATCCCGAGTCGTTGTCTCCCGAATTTTAAAAAAACTGGAACAGGAAGATAAAATAGTGCTGCTACGTAACGAAATTAGGGTATTGGTGGAATGAGCAAAACATTTGTATCTTTAGTTATACGTAAATTTCAAGAGCAATTAATGTAATTTTTAGATGAAGATAGAAAAATTAGGATTTATAGGATTAGGAAACATGGGGTATCCCATGGCTAAAAATCTAGAAAAAGCAGGATTCCCCCTTTCTGTTTACAATAGAAACAAGGCTAAAGCAGCAGGTTTTGAAGAGCAATCAATTATCAGAGAAGATATAGGTGAATTAGTCGATCATAGCGATATTATATTCTCCATGCTCACAAATGATGAAGCGGTCAACGAAGTTTATGAAAAAATCCTCCAAAGGGAGATCAAGGGCAAATTATTTGTCGATATGAGTACAATATCTCGTGAACGCTGTATTTCAATAGCCACTAAGCTAAAAGAAAAAGGCGCTGCTTTTATCGATGCTCCCGTTGCCGGCAGTACCAAGCCAGCGACTGAGGGTACACTTATTATTATGGTCGGTGGTGATCCCGAAGACCTTCATCGCGCCCGACCATACCTCGAGCAGATGGGAAAATCGATCAAACATCTCGGCGAAAATGGTCAGGGAATTGCCGCTAAACTTGCGATCAACTATTTCCTTTCGACGATTTACCAAGGTCTCGCGGAGACGATCTTATTTTCAGATAAACTGGGAATTCAACGAAGCGATATGCTCGAAATCATCAACGATAGTGCCAGCGGCAGTGGGGCAACAAAAGTGAAAACACCATTATTGGTGGAAGAAAACTACAGTCCTGCATTTGCGCTAGACCTTATGCTGAAAGATATTCGACTGGCTCAACAGGCCGGTGCTGACTATCCCCTCCTCAAGACCTTACTCGAAACCTACGGAAAAGCACAGGATCAAGGTCTCGGACAGCTCGATGTTATTGGTATCATTGAATCCATCAAGTCATAGCTTCAGGTTGGCGACAGTGAAAAAAATGTACATTGAAAATTATATTTAGTTGAGATGGACTCCAAATTAGGTTCATTTCTGATCACACAAAATAATAAGTGGAACAAATTATTAACAGATGAAAACAGTTATGACACTATTGGTGCTTACTATGGTCACCATGACTACGCAGGCCCAACAATTAAAACAGGTTTCTTACCAGGATGGTGAACAAAAACTCAACGGCATGGTAACCTCCAATAGGGCAAAAAAAGGCCCTGCTGTCTTAATTCTTCCGGCATGGAAGGGAATTGACAACGAAGCGAAACAAGCTGCATTGCTTCTTGAAAAAGAAGGTTACATCGCGTTCATTGCCGACATCTACGGTGAAGGAAATATTCCCTCGGACAACACCGCAGCTTCGAAAATTGCCGGCCACTATAAGACAGACTATAAAGCTTATCAGCATCGCATAATGCTCGCATTGGAACAACTGAAAAAAGAGGGCGCGGATCCGACGAAAATTGCTGTCATCGGCTATTGTTTTGGAGGTTCAGGAGCCTTAGAAGCAGCGAGAGCCGGCTTCCCCGTCAATGCAGTGATCAGTATCCACGGAGGCCTATCCAAAGCTGCCGACAGACCCAATGGTTCGATCAAAACAAAAGTACTCGTTGAGCACCCAGCAGCCGATAAAAGCGTATCAAAAGAAGATTACGATGGGTTGGTCAAGGAATTAAATGAAGGAAAAGCAGACTGGCAAATAATTACCTACGCAAATTCGGGACATACGTTTACGAATCCCGAGTCAGCCGAATATAACCCCGTAATGGCTAAACGTGCCTGGGAGCACACCTTATTATTTTTGAAAGAAGTATTAAATTAAATAGCAAAGTCAACAACAGCAATATCGACCCAAATGAATTATAACGCGAAACTGCACTTTTATCCGATTATCATTCAGTTGTTGATATTGCTGTTATATAGTCCCAGCGCAGCATCGCAAACAGTAAAATCGCTAACAATAGCTAGCCCAACGCATGCAGTTCTTTTTCTAACCAATGAGTCCGATAAATCAACTGATTTTATCATGCGTCTACACGAAAAAAATGCTGCTGAGATTTTCAAATTAGTACCTTATAGCACAACAAAGTTACTGGTCACAAAAACCGATGCAAAAAAACTCACATTCATCGTTAAAAATCACCAGTGGACCATCGACGTATTGTCATTGAAGCAACGTCATGCCATGATCTTGTTTGATGGATTAGCCAAACCCAAGATCATATACGATAGTAATACCTATCTGGCAGCAGCCAAACCGATATTAAACACCAGCACACAAATTGCGTCAAAGAAAGCTTCTGCACAATATAATGCCTCACATTTCTTTGACTCAATCGCACAAGTTCAATTTATTCCATCCGGGCAATATGCAGCGGCTATTATCGCAAATTCCGCTCTTCCTCTTTATTACAGTCAGCGTAAGAATAAATGTGACGGCACTTATGTAATGCAGCAGTTTTCGGACGAAAATGCGGTGCAATCCGGTGCAATTATGACGACTGTATATGAAGAAGGCAAAGAGATCACATCGAACAATCTTTCCGGGGGAAATAATTATTACAACAAAAGATGCTATAATCAATTCGGACTTATCGACTCCATACAGTACCTTCGAAATAGTAAGTGGAGCAGCAGTACAATTTACCGGTATCTCCCAAATACCATTGTTTCCTACGATCCTACATTTGAATCGGCGATGATTTATCACTTGAACAGTAAACTCCAGGTTATAAAAAGTGAATCCATTCATTTTGTCTATCAACGGAGAGACTGGACCATTTACAGTTATGATCAACAGAATCGAATTACTGAAGAGATTTCGGGCAGAAATGATCAAAGAGAAAGTCGCGTCCGCTATCAATATGATAGTCCGGAAACAAGTGACTACTCGCTGCGCCAAACCTTCGATCAAAGCGATCGACTGACAGCCGAAATCAAGCGATCGTACCGAGCCAACGAAACGATTGATGAGTTTTATTATGAGGGTGTATTACAACAAAAATCTATTGTAAAAGATCTCGGAAACTGTGCCTACGAAAGCTTGATCTATAACAAGGAGGGAAAGTTAACAGCGAAATACATACAGGCAAAGAAAACCAACTAAACGAACTGAAAAACTGCACTAAGCTCAGACAATAAGATTCTTGATTTTGACAAAAAAATATTCGACGAAATTCGGCAAAAAACACATTTCTGCACTAATTTTGATAGCGATACATAAACGTCAAATTGAGAAAAAGAAAACTGATCAGTCAACTTCATCCCATACTCTATTTTATTGCAGTATGGGCGAGAAGAGTGCAGCGCAAAGCCGTTTGGCTATTTGATAATAAGAAATACAGCACAGCTAAATCAACTGAAAAACTTCCCTTTCGTATTAAAAAGCATCAGTCTGTCTTATTAAAAAAACTAGGCGAAAATAATATGCAATTGCAGATTAACAAAGTTACCAACCTGAAAATTGCAGCAGCACAGATTAATAGCATTCTGATCAGACCGAAGGAAACCTTTTCATTTTGTAAACTCGTTGGACTACCCACTGTAAAAAAAGGATATCTGCCCGGCATGGAGTTATCCTTTGGTGAAGCAAGAGCGGGTATTGGCGGTGGAATCTGTCAAATATCCAACCTCATCCATTGGCTTGTTATCCATAGTCCACTCACCGTCAATGAACGTTATCACCACTCTTTTGATCCATTTCCGGACGATGGCCGTGTTTTGCCATTCGGTAGTGGAGCTACCGTCTTTTATAATTACCGCGACTATCAATTCACCAACAACACGCCTTACACCTTTCAAATAAATCTCTGGTTCACAGACAAATGTTTAGAGGGCGAATTAAGAATTGATCAAGAACTGGATTTTGCGTACCATGTCGTTGAAAAAGAACATCAATTTCTTAAAATAGACAATCAGTTCTTTCGGAAAAATGAGATTTGGCGCGAGAAATTTTTAAAGTTTCAGGGTGGAAAGATTTTGGAAACCGAACTTTTGACCAAAAATTTTGCCCGGGTTACCTATACCCCTGTTGAATACATTGAAATTAGTGCCGATCAAAATCCGGCCGATTAATTCAACAAGCTAATGATCGAAAAATGACGGATATGAAAAGTCCTCTTTTTTGTTTAAGTTTGGTCTGGCTTTGGGGGTATTCTGTATAGAATTGAGATAGTCCCTTTGAACCTGATTCGGTTTATACCGGCGTAGGGAAAAGCAAAAATCCACTGTACAGCATACTCCTTTACTGCACAGGCTATCGCTCTTCTTCCCTCCAAGGCCACACAGTATATCTTAGCATATGTAAAAAAATGGAAGATTCAATTATCAATTTATTAGAGCAGCTGAGGGTCGAAAAACCCCTTGTACACAACATCACAAACCTAGTCGTGATGAACAATACTGCCAACGCACTTTTAGCCCTAGGAGCGTCCCCTGTGATGGTACACAGCCCATTAGAAGTACGCGAGGTTGTCGATATTGCACAAGCTCTTGTCATTAATATCGGCACCTTGAGTGAAGATACTGCCGAAGCTATGCTGGTTGCTACCGAACATGCCAATACCATTGGACGGCCATGGGTACTTGATCCTGTTGGTGCTGGGATATCAGCATTCCGCAATGATTTATTATCCAATCTACTGGATCTCAAACCCACGGTTATTCGTGGAAATGCATCAGAAATCATGACGCTGTACAATTTCAACCAACCGAACACAAAGGGAGTCGACAGCACGACAGCGAGTAAAGATGCGCTCCGATTTGGCCAATTATTACAAGAACAAACCGGCTCCATTATCTGTATTTCTGGAGAAGTAGACTATATCCTTTCACAGCAATATCGGGTTGAAGTTTTTAATGGCAACCCTTTAATGACACAGGTAACTGGGCTTGGCTGTAGTGCTACTGCGCTTATTGGTGCATTTCTAGGTGTTACAGACCAATATTTTGAAGCAGCTGTTGCCGGTGTATCCATTCTGAGCTTAGCGGGAGAACTCGCTGCCCAAACAGCAGCTGGACCGGGCACCCTGCAATTGAATCTCTATGATGAACTCTATCAGCTCAATGCAGAACGTCTAAAATCAAAGCTCAAGATCAAACGCTATGCGCATTAATCCGCTTTTTCCCTACCCTTTATATTTGGTAATTTCTGAGCGGGACTGTTATCCTCAAAATTGGCTCAATGTTGCCGAAGAAGCCATTATTGGCGGAGTCGATCTTATACAATTGCGCGAAAAGGCTGACGATCCGGCCACATTTTTGGATAAAGCCATCCGTTTGAAAAAACTGACCGATCATTACGGTATTCCGCTCGTGATCAATGATGCCGTAGCAATCGCTGCCCAAATCGAGGCATGGGGAATTCATGTGGGTCAAAATGATTTGCAGCCGCTCGCTATTCGCGAAAAATATGGTGATAAATTAACCATAGGCTGGTCCATAGAAGACATGCAACAACTGGAAAGTGAACAAATGTACACCGTCGACCACCTTGGTGTAAGCCCCATTTTTTCTACGAAAACAAAAGTAGATACGGTTACTGAATGGGGAATTGCGGGTTTAAAACAACTTCGGAGTAGGACGGAAAAACCATTGATCGCTATCGGAAGGATGAATTTACAAACAGCAGAAGAGACCTGGAATGCCGGTGCAGACTCCATTGCAGTCGTTTCGGCCATATGCCAAAGTCAAGATCCCAGAGCTGCCAGTGCACAACTAAAAGAACTATTAAAATGACAAAAGATAAAAAATACCGCGTCCCTACCGTACTCAGCATTGCGGGGTTCGATGGTAGCGGTGGTGCAGGTATACAGGCAGATACCAAAACCATATCTGCATTAGGTTGTTATGCCATGAATGTTTTAACTGCCTTACCCGTTCAGAACACACAAGGTGTAAGACGTATTTATGAAATTCCTACAGCAGCCGTCCAGGACCAATTGGATGCTATTTTTGACGATATCTATCCCGATGCAATCAAAATAGGAATGGTACACAATATTGAACTTGTGGAGCTTATTAGCAGCTATTTAAAAGAATATAAAGGGCCTATCGTATTTGATCCAGTCATGGTCTCGACCAGCGGGCACAAGCTCATTCACGATGATACAATTCAGGCCTGCATAGAACTTCTTTTTCCTTTAGCAACGCTGATTACACCAAATTTAGACGAGGTAAGTGTTTTAGTAAACGAAGTTATTGACAATGTCGAGAAGATAAAAAAAGCGGGAAATAGCCTATTGGCGAAAGGTTGTCAATCCGTTTTGATTAAAGGCGGGCATCTCCAAAGTCAAGAATTAACATCCCTGTTGTTCCAGCACAAGAGCCCACCAATTGAATTCAAATCTCAAAAAATTAACAGCAAAAATACACATGGTTCCGGTTGTTCGCTTTCTTCAGCAATTGCGAGCCATTTGGCACAAGGCGTTGGTCTCGATAGCGCGGTTGAATTCGCATTGGCCTATATACACGCAGCAATAGCTGGTAGCAAAGATCTCGTCATTGGCAAAGGAAATGGGCCATTAAATCACTTCCATAATCCGATTAAACTTATTCAATATGAACTGGACTGATCATGCCTGGGAATCCATAACAGCTATTTATTCTGATATACTTACTAT
Organism: Sphingobacterium sp. UBA7253; assembly: GCF_002472745.1. Lineage (NCBI taxonomy): Bacteria > Pseudomonadati > Bacteroidota > Sphingobacteriia > Sphingobacteriales > Sphingobacteriaceae > Sphingobacterium > Sphingobacterium sp. UBA7253. The sequence goes on from NZ_DKSP01000227.1 coordinate 38,304, forward strand.
GCCATTTATTGTTCAGCTTAGTGATGGTAGTCTTTCCCTGGATAAATTTCAATTTTACATGCAGCAGGATGCTTTCTATTTAGAAGAATTTGGCCGTGTGCTCGCCTTTATAGGTGCAAAAAGTGCGGATAACCAACAAGCATTGGACTATTTCGAATTTGGTCGCAATGCGCTTCTTGTTGAACGGGCATTACACGAAAATTACTTTCGGGAATTTGGTTTAAGTCCTGCCGACAAGAGCAACAAAATCGAACCAACCTGCCATCATTATGTCCATTTTCTTAAAAGCGTAGCCGCTTTCGAGAGCATTGAGGTCGCTATGGCGGCAACACTCCCCTGTTTTTGGATTTATAAGGAGGTCGGAGATCACATTGTATCGACAGCAAATACACAGGGAAATCCCTATTCCAAATGGATAGAAACCTATAGCGGTGAGGATTTTGCACAGGGCGTTATCAAGGCGAAAAACTACGTTGACAAAATTGCTGCAGAAACTACTGCAACAAAACGGGAGAAGATGCGACAAGTATTTATAACAGCTTCCCAATTAGAGTATCAATTCTGGTTAGCAGCCTACAAACGAAGGGTATGGTAAACAAACTATTGTCCGATACCGAACAGTTGATGTTCAAAAATTAGCATTAACGAAAATAGCACTCAGAAACAAAACTAGTGTTAATCAGTATTTTAAACGGATTTAAAGTTTTGGCATTACTATTATACTATAGGTGGCAGTTAACGATAGAGCGTGTACATAAGTGCATAAGCACATAAGAAACGATAAAAAGGGAAATTAAAATGAAACTTTCAGTAACAATAAATTTAAATTAATAATAGAAAAATAATGAAAAGAATCTTAACCATTGCCTTTATTTCATTTTTATATGTAGCTCAGGCACAAGAACGCGAAACACGCAAGATCACTGCTCCAGATGGCATTTCATCGGCAACTTCATTACGTGTAGATTATATTCACTCTAATCGCAACGAGGTTGTTGTTGAAGCAGATACTCCGGAGCATTTATCCCTTATCGAAACGACTGTAAAAAACGGTACACTCTATGTACAGTATAAAAGAAACAGTTCTGTCAGAAATGCGAGAAACAATCGCGTAACTGTTTACTCAAGCAAGATACCAACACGTTTTTCGGCATCTTCTAGCAGTTCAATTCATACCGATGAAACAATTAAGGCCGATAAAATTTCTGTTGACGTATCTTCTTCAGCAAGCATATCCCTTAAAAGATTAATTGCGGATGATATAAGCCTTTCAACAAGTTCTTCGAGTAGTTTAACAACGAATGTGAGCAGTAAAAATTTGCAGGTATCTGCAAGTAGTTCGTCCAGCCAAGACATTTCGGGAAGTGCTTCAAATTTAAATTTGAACACCAACTCATCGGCATCGGTTGATATGAGCCGTTTCTCAACAACAAATGCCCAAATACAAGCGAATTCGTCTGCAAATGTAACGCTCAGCGTGAAAGAAAACTTACAGGGAAAGGTTTCTACATCTGCCAGAATTGCGTTAAAAAATCAACCAAAAAATGTCCAAGTTGACAAATCAACTAGCGGCAGAGTAGTACTATAATTTTTAGTGTGGTCTTTAATAAAGACTGTTTGTTTATGTTTAATGTTTAGTTAGCTTAAAGGTGATACATACCCCAGTATCACCTTTGCTTTTATCGACCTTTTTGCTCACACTTCTCCTTCTCCTTCTCCTTCTCCTTCTCCTTCTCCTTCTCCTTCTCCTTCTCCTTCTCCTTCTCCTTCTCCTTCTCCTTATAAATTTGCACATTAATCACTTCAAAAAGCAGTATCAGGAAATTAGTGAGATCGATAACACCACCAGATTTCTGCTCAAAAAAAACTATTTTAGGTTTCGGTTTCACGACATTTTTGTATATTAATATGCATATAAATGATAAACTTTCGGCGTAATGGATAATTTCTTAGCGACTTGTATAAAGCAATTTCAATATTATAAATCATTGGGTGATAAAACATTTACACAACTAAGCACTGAACAGCTCTTTTGGCATCCAAATGATTCAAGCAATAGCATTGCATTAATTGTAAAACATTTAGGTGGAAATATGCTTTCCCGTTGGACGGATTTTCTCAGCACAGATGGTGAAAAAGAAAATAGGAACCGGGATCAGGAATTTGAGAACAGCTGGACAGATCGCGACGAGCTTATTACTTATTGGAATGCTGGATGGGCTTGTCTATTTCAAGCAATAGAATCGCTCGGAGAAGAAGATCTCGTTAAAATCATCTATATCCGTAATCAAGGACATACCGTCATGGAAGCGATCTTGCGGCAACTCGCACATTATCCTTACCACATCGGGCAGATTCTCTATATCGGAAAAATATGTTTGGATGATAAATGGTCCACCTTATCGATACCCAAAGGTCATTCAGCTTCCTATAATAAGGAGAAATTCAGCCACGAAAAACAGCAACAACATTTCACCTCCGAGTTTCTAAAAGGAAATCAGGAGAATATGTAGTAAATAGGCTTTTACACTCCATTAACACAGTAATTACTTAAATGAAAGCATTGGATTTTAACCTGTTTTTCGCAAACTTTTAAGTATATTTGTCATACACACAACTATTCTTTTTTAGTTGATTTCATTAGTAAGTACGTTGTTTTAAGACTATGAAAAATTCGATTAAGATCATCAACAATTACGAGTACAAAAAGTTATTTCTACCTGATGTTTCTGAGCACAATTTATTCAATGAAAATAAAATTCAAGTCTATCGAATTGAGAATTACCTACGCAGTATCCTGATGCCTGTCATCCCCTATCGTACAACGTTTAATTTTCTCATTTTTGTAACGAAGGGATCCCTGACCCAACATCTCGAAAGCGCATCTTACACATTAACTGAAAATCAAGTCATTAACATCAAACAAGGCAATATCACGGCCACACTGGCAATCTCTGATGATGTAGAAGGTTTTTTTGTAGTCTATGAAAATGAAATTGTGACTGATATTGAACTTGGTATAAACGATATCAAATTTTTCAATTCCCATCCTTTTACCACACTAAAAGCCCATGTAGCACATTGGCTCCAACAAATGTTGGTATTATTGGAAGAAGAACTTTTTACTGAGGGCCGTGTGATGGAAGTCTGCATTTCAATGATGCAGTGTATCTTATTAAAGGTGATAAAATCGGATATTGAAACAAAGGCTCCAATGAGCCGACAGCTAGATATTGCTTTCCGTTTTCGCGAATATGTACAAAAATTCCATATCGATCATAAAAACGTATTATTCTATGCCAATTTATTACATATTTCAGAAAACTACCTCAATAAATGTGTTAAAGAAGCGACGAATAAACCACCGAAACAATGGATTAGCGAAATAAGTATCTTACATAGCCAGATTCTGCTGCAGGATGCTACGAGAGATATTGCCGGTATAGCCTTTGAATTGAAATTTCAATCGCCCTCGTATTTTACTCGGCTATTTAAAAAAATCACTGGGTATTCACCCAGTGACTATCGAAAACATAAGTTTATGGCGGGCTAATGTTTTTTACTGTAAGGTAAATTCCAAATTAAATCTACGGCCAAATAATGAACGCCAAAATCTACTTTGTCATAGCCTTTAATTAAGTCGTTCATATACCCCAGATCCAATCGCAAAGGTGTTTTTGGAATATCTGTCATGTAATAGAAACCCAGACGGGTCTCTTTATAAGCAAAGCTAGACCATGTACTAGCAGGTTCGTAAAGCTTACTGATTGCAAAAAGCCCTTCTGCGCTCAAAGCCAATTCTTGCTTATTTTTAGCCGAAATTTTAAAATTTAGCTGCGACTTCAAGCGGGTCCTAAATTGAAAATTCTCTTCTGTTTTCTGAAAATCAGCTGTAAAGAACTTTCGAAACTCTTGCCTTAAGGTATTTTTCCATTTCAAACGATCATTCAGGGTAAATGTATACGCATATCGCCCATATAACCTAAATTCTTGCTCGACACCTTCATTATGGTAGGGTGCTGCCTCATCATAAACGTTTTGGCGACGATAGCTCAATGCATAGCTATATTGTTGATTCTTGGCAAACTTATGATAGACTTCATGATTTAGCACCCAAATGGCCTGCTTATGAAATGGATTTGAATCGTCGGGCGTACTTTTGGTTCCCAGACCGATGTAGGTTAGTGCCTCTTTGGTTCCCGCACTATCCAGTTTCCGGCGTAGGCCCAGAACAGACCAAGATGCGGTCCTTGCTTTTCCTAACCCCGGTGGACTGACTTGCCCGTAGGCAGTATTTACATGAATTCCCAATAAGAGCATTATTGGGAATAGTTTTATTAAACGAAATTTAAACATACATAAAATTTTAGTTCACAAAAAGGACTAGGAAGTCCCTTCTGCTGATGAAAATTTATTCACCAACCATTTATCGATAAGTTTGACCGGTTGCATCGCCCACATCGCAAAAACAAATGGGAAAGTCAATGTTGTCCAGCCGTTATGAATCAAAAAGTGATCAAAATATGTGGCGATAATTGTTCCGATCAGTACATATACGCCATCACGAACACGTGGGCCGCTCAGAGCGATTCCAACCAAAACCGCATTGAAGCTAAAAATGCCATTATTGGTCATATCTGCAGATTCATGGCCATGGTGCGAAATATAAACACTGATGATAACAGCAGCGAAACCGTAAAGTGCTCCCATGGGATTGCTCAGGAAAACCCCAATGAAAAAGATCAATCCAGCAATTAAACTACCCTGAAAAATAACCTGACCAAAGGCATGGCCTTCAATTAAGAAATCATCCATTTCTTGAATATCAACAAAATGCTCGGGTACCGTCCTTAAAGCCAATTCTGGAATACTCAACACATACAATGCGATCCAGGTAATTAAGATAAAAGGAAATGTAAATACCGGCAGATTCTTCTTTAATGCAAAACCCATCAAGATGGTGGTCAACGCAGATCCGACGATTAAAGCTCCCCATACCCAGACGTTTGTCTGAAAATAGAAAACCAAAGCAATACCATAAAGCGTAGCATTAAATCCGAAGAGTCCATCATTGATATGACCCTCATCAAATTTCATCAACTTGGCAGTCAATACCCCGACGATATTGGCGAGGATTCCCGCAAAGCCCATTAGTGCCGAATCATAAATAATGGCGTCTATAAATAAAATACCCGTCCAAATGTTACCCTGTAACATAATTTGCCCAAATCCTTTAAAAAAAGCTTTTACAAAAGCTAGGATGTTATTTTTCATTGGAATATAATTAGTTGTTATTCAAAAATATGTTGTCCCATAATGCGCTTTGCATTTCTTTAAAAAGAAGATAAAGCTGTTCGGCACCGTAACCTAAAACGCGAACCATAAAACCGTCGTGCTGCAATTCACTAATACCAAACGCAACGTCTTTGGTTTCCCCATATTGTTCATGGAAAGTCTCGATCCAGTCACTTGGATTCAAGCCGGCACTATTAAGGTAGATCAAAGTTCCCTGATGCGTATAGCCTTCCAAAATACCCAAGCCTTGTATAGGCATACGATCTGGCTGCAGCAATACATTATCTTTCACTACAAGCCTACCATTGACATAACATTCTGTCAGATTTTGAAAGTGATTGTACATAAACTCTTCTCCGGACATTTTCCGACCACAAGTCACGATTTCACTAAGCAATAAGTGACAATTAGAAGCAAGATGTACAATGTTATGGCTCAAAAAATGAGACGAATGTTGTGGTACTACAGGATGGGGCACATAAGAAAAAACAGCATTTTCACCGATATTCACTTCCATAGTTTGGGACGAATGGCCTTTCATATGAAACAAACGCTGGTAAGCTTGCGTTTGTAACTGCAGCTTAGCGCCCGGAGCAATATCAACTTGAATACGATGGTCATCTCCATCCAACAAACCAGGCGATGAACTCATAATCATCAGATACGCTGCATTGTCTTTTTGATATTGTCCAACTGGAACGATACGAAACGGTTGTGTCGCATATGCATCTTTTAAAAAGGATTTTCCTTCGCGATGTGCTATTTTAATATCTAAAGAACAGATCATAACTAACGTAGTAAATTAGGTTCCTCAACATCTTGAAGGAGTGCGTATTTTTTAATCCAGCCTACAATCTCTTCCAAACCATCTCCGGTTTTTAGATTTGAAAATAAGAATGGAGAACCTTTACGCATTTTACGTGCATCATGCTCCATTACTTCTAAGCTTGCGCCTACATAGGGTGCCAAATCTTTCTTATTGATCAATAAAAGATCAGATCTTGTAATTGCTGGACCACCTTTACGAGGCATTTTTTCACCTTCGGCAACATCAATTACGAAAATGGTAATATCGGCCAGATCCGGGCTATAGGTAGAAGTTAGGTTATCACCACCACTTTCAATCAAAATCAACTCTAAATCCGGGAAGCGGCTTGCTAGTTCATCTACAGCTTCTAGATTCATACTCGCATCCTCCCGTATGGCCGTATGCGGGCAACCACCGGTTTCTACACCGATAATTCGTTCACGGGGCAGCAAACTATTTTTGGCCATGTACTCCGCATCTTCCTTCGTATAGATATCATTTGTAATTT
>NZ_DKSP01000227.1:45022-45419 GCF_002472745.1 Sphingobacterium sp. UBA7253
ATCATTTGTAATTACTGCAAGATCAATTTCATTCATCAAACGTCTGCTCAATCTTTCCAATAATGCTGTTTTACCAGACCCTACTGGTCCACCAACTCCTATTTTAACATATTTTCTATTTTCCATTGTAATTGTTTTTTAAGAAATATAAACTCTAGAATATAATCGTTCGTGTTGCATGCAACGGATGTCAAATCCAATGTTGCATAAGCCCACTAAATTCCGTTCAACTGTTAAGGTCTCTTTGCAGAGATCAAGTATATCATCATGTAAACCAAAAAGTATATCTTGGCCATCCAACTGCCCTAATGGCACCAGTTTAACAGCATTGGTCACCATTGTAATAGCGGCATTATAATAAAAGCCGTGCAACGCTTCTTCCAAAGGAATTGCTAAA
>NZ_DKSP01000109.1:0-9206 GCF_002472745.1 Sphingobacterium sp. UBA7253
CTCAAAGGGTATAAAACCTCTCTTTCCCATGTTGGTGGATATCTGGAAAAACAATACAGATCGCAGGATATCTACACAAGAAAGATTGACCATGCTTTCGTTACCGGATACGAGTTCTTTCTGCGTTCTACAATGGGCTGTTCGGCAGTATCAGCGGCAAAATACATGAAACACCTGCGCAAAATCATCAAGATCTGTATCTCACACCGTTGGATTACCGATGATCCATTTGCATTCTATAAGATCAAGGCGAAGGCTAAAGAAAAGGAGTTTCTAACAGATGCCGAACTTCGTAGAATAGAAAAGAAGGAATTCAAAATACCACGTCTTGTGCACGTGCGTGATATTTTTGTATTCTGCTGCTATACCGGTCTTTCTTATGCTGATGTAAAGAAATTGAAGTGGACGGATATCGCTGAGGGGGTGGACGGGAAACTCTGGATCTTCACCAGCAGAGAGAAGACTGCAACATCATCAAATATTCCGTTACTGCCCAAGGCGCTTGAAATTATAGAGAGATACCGAGACTATCCGCCGTGCGCGGCGAAAGATGGGGTACTGCCTGTTCTCAGTAATCAGAAAATGAACAGCTATCTAAAGGAAATTGCTGACCTGTGCGAGATTACCAAAGAACTGACCTTCCATAAATCACGCCATACTTTCGCGACTTCGGTAACACTGGCCAATAGTGTTCCGATTGAGACAGTATCCAAGATGCTCGGGCATACTGATATCAAGACTACGCAGCATTATGCAAAATTACTGGACAACAGGGTGGCTGTTGATATGGGCAGGCTGGAAAGGAAAATTCAGAATAAGAAGGAACCGATTAAAATGGCGGACCTATGACTCCTCAAGCTTTTATCTTTTTAAGAACGGATCATAACTGATCTGAATATTGTTTAAATCTTATTGGAAGCAATGTTTTAAATATTGCTTCCCTGCTTTTGCAAGCTAATAAATAGCAAATCAAAAAGATAGACCATAAATATCTTTCTACAAGTATATCTGCCTGTCAGTCAGCTCCCCGAGAAAACCGTTCGCTTTATCGACCATATCAATATATAGCTTTGTATCTTCAAGAACATGATTGATCCTTATATCATACCGCTCACTCTGATCGACATAATACTTTATGCCTACTTTCTTTAAGAACCACTCCACATGATGAAGCTCCGCACAAGAAGGATCCCTTTCCAGCTTATAATATGATGAAATGTTTGTTCTCCGCAATTTCCCATTCTTTGACCATAACAGATAACGGCTGTTCCTGTCATTGATATATCCAATTATTGTATCCCCTACAAAATCAAGATCTCTGGTAAAACAGCCCTTTTCTTCAATTTGGTTAAAAATAGTCTTTGTCAGTTTTTTGTTTCCTATGGAAACCTGGTTTATCGTAATATTGAGCGGTTGGAGTGTAAATTCTGACATATTCCTAAATATTAATTATACGAAGATAATCACTTTCAGACACCTGGTCATATGTATTTTTGAATTATAACAAAATAATCTATGTCCAGAATTTCTGATTTTTGGGCTTATTAACTTGATGCTATATTTTGGATAGCTGGGCCCGATTTGGGAATATTAATACTGAAGCAGGCCATTATGGCAGTCAGAGTCCATTTGTATTCACAATTTCTGAGATCCCCCCCCCTTTAAATAATGTCAATCTGTCAATTTAAAATCTTTAAATAAAGTATCTATTATACCGTTATCAAGTTTATTTCATTAAAAAATGAAATATTCGAATAAAAAAGATGAAATCTCAAGTTTGGTGTTGGCATGGACTATGATCACATCAATTGGCTTAAAGAAGCCCCTTGGTACAGCAATACTTCGGGGCAACAATTTTTAAAGCTTAGTATGCTTCTAATGTTCAATTATAACGGCGCAAAACTAAAAAAAGTATTTTAAACAACGATTTTATTGTTTGTTCCTTATCGCAATGCTAAGCTGGGGCGGTACCTCCTGCCAAAAACTGGTACATATCAAGCCTATACCTGTCAAGAGATGGGCGAGGGATTTTTTAACAAATTTTCAGCTTATGCAAAAATTAAAACAGTTCATTCTGGAATTTCCAGAGACAAACGGGATGGCCGCTGGAGCAGTGGCCGACTATGACGCCGATTATCTAGCTATAATTGGAAAGGAGGTGTACGATGGCCCAAAACTATAGAGAACTCACACGGCAGCTTCGAAACAGGCTTGATCCTGAAAATCAGATCCTTGAGAAATCAATTAAAGAAGAATTATCGAGTATCAGTTATTCGGATGTGCTCGAATATGTTCGCTATGCGATGAACGGCGTAGAGCCTTCTTATACACAACGTAGTAAAGAGGCAGGAGAGAGAGTGAAAACGCATCTTTATAATGGGGGAATCACCAGTGCTACTTTTCGTTATCAGGGATCAGTGATGACCGATACACATATCCGGGGGTACAGTGACATAGATTTATTGGTTATTTCAGATTTGTTTTACACTTTTGACAGTATTGGGGTAACCCAAGCATTGAATGAAAGCTACTACTATCAGCCTTCCCAACTTCAAAAGCTCCGTACCGAGAAGGAAGTTGGCAGTTATGCCGGCAATGCACTCGATGATCTTCGCCGGTTACGGTTGGATAGTGAAGGAATTCTACAGAAAAAATATATAGTCTGTGATATTTCCAAACCTAAATCCATTAAAATTGAGAATAAAGACCTAAAAAGGGAAGTTGATGTCGTTATTTCAAACTGGTATGATGATGTTACCTCGATCGTCAATGATAAAGGTACAAACCGGGGTATCCAAGTCTATAATAAAGAACTTCATCAAAAAGGAAAAGTTGATTTTCCTTTTGTTAGTATTGACCGGATCAACGCCAGGAGCGCAGAAACGTTCGGGCGACTAAAAAAAATGATACGCTTTCTTAAGAATCTGAAGGCAAAATCAGACCTGCAGATTGATCTGTCAAGTTTTGATTTTAATGCAATCTGTTATGATATTGATGTTTCAGTCTACCGCCATGCAGTTTTTTATGAACTTGTACCTGTGCTATATCATCAGCTGACGAGACTTGCAGGAGATACGATTCTGGCAAACAGTCTGTTATCGGTTGATGGTCGAGAATATATCTTTCGCGGTAAACCTGAAAAGATGCAGAGTCTTCGGCATCTGCTCATAGAAATTAATGCTATTTTATTAGACCTAAAAAATGCCCGGCTATTATTATGAAAAAAAGAATATTTATAGGATCATCATCCGAACAGCTAACGACACTAAACGAGATTGTAGATCTTTTTGGGGATCGTATTGAATGTATCCCATGGACTGATGCATTCGCTTTGAACAAAAGTGGGCTAGACTCGCTGATCAAGCAGACCAGACTGGCGGATTTTTCAATTCTGATTGCAACAAAAGATGACCTTACCAGGCAGCGCGGCGAATCTTTAACAAAACCGCGCGACAATGTTATTTTTGAATTCGGATTATTTCTGGGGGCAGCCGGACCGGAAAAATGTTACTTGATCGCCGAGGAAGACACCGATCTACCAACAGATCTCGATGGTATCGCTGTCGCTAAATTTACACGCAACAGTGGCCAGTATAATTCTCTCGATAAAATAGTTGAGTCCATAGTCGCTCAGGTGGAAAGGGTAGCCGAAACGAGTCAGCTCGGCCTATTGCCATCAACGGCATTGGCAATCGGTTATTATAACAGTTTTATCAAGCGTGTGTGTGAGGAAATTCACAGCTCTGAATGTATTGAACTTGAGGGAAAGAAAATAAAAGTTAAAAGTTTCAGGATCGATGTTATTATTCCCGAAACTCTTGACGACAATGGTGTAGGGAGTTTTACGACGCTTTACAATAAGCGTTATGGACTCTCCAAAGCAACAACCTGTGCCAACCCTGCGGTATTGGGCACCAGAGGTTATCCTTTTCATTTTAAAGTTGACCCACCAGATGCCGATCAGGAAAGCCCGGTAGATATCCATCTATCAGATATTCCTTCGACTTTGAGTACTATTGTTGAAAGCTTGAAGCTGTACCTACCATCAAACCAGATCGGACAGGATTTTGACATGGATTATCTTGAAATGCGGGAACTGGAAAATTTTGCAAAAGCGCTGAAATACCTCATTGGTAGAAATGCAGCGACCAAGGGCTATGTGAATGTTGTGACAAATGTCAAATTGTAGACTTAAATTAAATTATTTATATGAATGTTATAATCACTTATGATATAAAAAGAAATCACACCGAGATAAAAGATGAACTTAAACGTTTAGGCTATAAGGATACAATAAGAGGGGTAAGCCTGGATGATGGAACTCCTGTTGATCAAAAGTTGCCTAATACAACTTTGATAAAGTACAATGCGTCAAATACATTAGATGTGATGCACTCTGTTGTTGGTGTGATCAATGGACACAACGGTGGACTGGACAATGTATTCTGTGCCGAACTGGCAGCAAATTTTACCTGGAATGGTAAATAATCCCTTATTTGTTTTTTTAGCTAATGATCCCGATAAGATAATTAGGATTTCTTATCGGGGGATATGTTTTATTTAAACTCCTCATTCATAATTAGATAGTTATCAAATTGTCCGGAAATTGATATGAACAGATCTATGTTTTGAAAACTCCCTGTAAAGAAGTAATTTGACACGGTTTTTCAAAACACCCTATTTAAATCCATGAGCGGCCGTCAATTTGACGGCCGCTCTGTTAATAAGCCGGTCAAAAGATTGAAGAAGCTATTCTCCAATCTCATAAATTTATTATGACTTAGGCGGAGGCTGGAAAGTCCCGATTAACGAAAGTATACAAAACACACCCTGACTCATTTAATTTCAATAAAAAACACAACTATTTGGTGTGTTTTTTCCTACCTGTGATTTAAAATATATACTGAACTTTAAGATAAAGAGTATGTTCCGCCTGAATTGATAGTTTGTTACAGATCCTTTTCTACCAATCGATAGGTACGTTTCTGCCTAACGGCGGTTTGCGAATAGCGTTAATTTAGCATTATAAATCTTTTGTTTACTGCTTCTCATGTTTTGAAGGAGCACACATTAAAAAAGGTAAGGTTATGAAAAAAGTAAAGGTAATAAAGATTATTTCGCAGTACAGTTTTATATTGCTGTGGGGGATCACCGCCGCGCTGAAGCTTTCGGATTGGGAGTCGACCAAAAGTGAGATGGCACTGCAGTCGTTTCCGTCATGGCTGGAGCGCAGCCTTCTTTGGGGGCTGCCGGTCGTTTACATCGGACTGATCCTGCTGCTGCTCTATAAATCCACGGTACAGTTCGGGATCAGACTCTCGACCATCGTGATAGCTATTTTCACACTTTATCTTCTGATAGGCGTGACTAAAGTTCTCGGCTATACGCCCTGTGCCTGTGCTGGCATCTGGCCGACAAATAACCACTGGCTGCATATTGCACTCAATAGCCTATTTATCCTATTAGGTTCAATATACTGGATATTGGCCTCTAGAAGCCATACGGGAAAAGACGTCGTTTCCGGCTTTGGCAGAAAGGAGGATACGGTCTTATCATAATCCAGCTGAAAGCGCAGGGTAAAGGTCTCCCTGCCATAAACCGCGAATTATCCCCAAAACCGGGACCACGGAAAGGCGGAGGGGCAGGCCATGCAATGGGCCTGAAGAAATCAGCGCATGCCAATCCTTAAATTTTTTGTTATGAAATCATTACTTAAAAATTTGAACTTCGGCGCATTGGTGGCACTTATATCAGTAGTGACGCTTACCGTTTCCTGGAAAAACCATGAAAGCAGAAAGGCGACCCCTACCTGGTACCAGGTGAGCCTGATCAGTCCTACAGGTGGAAATGTTGCCACCAACCAGAAAATTGACGGGCTCTATCCGGGCGGTGCACCGAGCGGAAGCTGTAATACCTCGCCGGGAGCCACCTGTGCTGTTCAGCTGAGCGATGTTCTGGATCCATCTGATATGCCAGCGACAGTCAAAGAAGCGAACGATGACGGTTTCACTTCCCAGGCCTTCCGCCAGCATCAATAGCCCATTAACTAATTAAAATAAGTCAATCAGGTCAATATCCAAAAAAAGGGAGGCAAATTTGCCTCCCTTTCCTACCGCTGGTTCTGCTCGATTCCGTTTGCATCTATTTCTGACTGCGGAATAGGCCAGACCCATTTTTTACTATCTGGTGTCAACGTGTATTTCCGGCCATCCAGCACCCTGGAAAAAGTGACCGGATATTTCCCTTCTTGGTTCAGCCTCCGGGCATCTTCCCACCTGCTCCCCCGCATAAATAATTCCTTTCTTCTTTCGGTCAGGACATAGCCCAATAGATCAGTCACATCGGAAAGTTCAAGGTCATGATATGCACCGGCCTCAGTTCGGTGTTTTCTGAGCAGGTTGATGTCATCCAGCGCCTGCTGATCCATACCCGAGCGGGCCCGGCATTCCGCACGGATCAATAACATTTCCTCGGAGCTGAGACCTGTAAATGCCTCATTTCCCCCATAACCGCAGTAGGCACCGGTATATGCCCGGGTACCATCGGGCCGCCTGAAAAAGTAAATCTTTCGCCTGAGATCATGCTCGTCAAGAGAAGCTATAAACATGGTGTCCGCGTTTCTTCTCGTAGCACCCAATATGCCGCCTACAGCTGCTGAGGAGTAAAAGATGATGGCCGGATTATTTTTGCCATAAGGCTCAAAATAGCTTCCATAGATATCAGTAACCGGCCCCGTAAGTTTATTGTAGTCTATCAGGGTGTTTTTCTTTTGCAGGACGATATCTGCATATCGGAGCGCCATATCAAATTTTCCCTGCTGGAGATAGACCCTTGCCAGTAGTGCCTGTACGGCTGTGGTGCCCGGCATATAGGGACTGCTGGCATCTACCAGCGGTATTTTCTCGGCTTCTGTCAGGTCATCCAGTATCCGGTCGTAAACCTCTTTCAGTGAAGAGCGGCCGTATCTGACAGAAATATCATAGTCCAGCCGCAAGGGCAGACCGGGATCCTCCCCGGCAGCAGGTTCATGATATGGTCTGCAGAATAGCTGTGCCAGCTGATAAAAGTTCCATGCACGGTGGAAACGGGCACTGACCCTTACCCTGTCCCTGTCGCCCGTCTCACCCTGGCCGAGCTTTGCAGATTCAGCATCAAGGGCAAGATTGGCATACATGATCCTTTCGTATGCCAGATCCCAGTCCCTGATATTCCGCTGGGTGCCATAGGGGTTATCCTGCCAGGTATAGGTATACTGGTGGAACGGAGTGTACTGTGATCCCGCCACAAGCTCTGCGGAATTTTTGACATAATATTCATCCGCTCCGAGATAAGCCAGATCACTTGAGGTAAAATACATGTTTTCCCGGCCAAGGATCGCCAGATAGTCTTTGGCCGTCTTTGGAACAGCCTGATTGGATGTCCTTTTGACATCCAGAAAATCTTTGCCGCAGCCTGCCACAATAATGGCAAGACTGACAATTAAGTAGTTTTTTAAATCTTTCATAATATCGCTGTCAAAAGTCTAACCTAAGTCCAAATGCAAAGCTTTTGGGCGCCACATAATCAGCACCGGGAAAATCGGGGTCCAGACCGTACCGGTTCGCTTTCCAGATTATCCCCAGGTTCCGGGCATATCCGTAGAGCTGTACATGCCTAAATACCGATTTCGGTAAAATAGATGCCGGAAGATCGTAGGAAAAGCTGAGGTCCTGCAGCCGCAGGTGACTGCCGCTGGTCGCAAAATTTTCATACTGTTCAAACATGGCGTACAGATTATCAGATGGATTCCCGGATGTTGCCGGAATATCTGTCCAGCGTTCATCCCCCGGATTCTGCCACCGGTTCAGGTAATCCATATGATACTGCAGCCTGTATTCTCCTTCGGGAACGGTTGTCGAACGCCGGAATACATGCCCCATTTTCCAAGAGATCAGGAAAGAAAGGCTCATGTTCTTCCATCTGATCTCATTGCGTAAAGAACCATAGACAGTCGGGACTGTTACCCCAGCGGCGATGAGATCCCGGGACGAAAGGCTGTTAAAATAATCAACGCCGTTTCTGGTACGCTGCCCATCAAGGAACATCAGCACTGTGCCATCAGCGGGATCCAGCGAATATCTGGGCAGTGCAAACAGGACGTCCTTGCTCTTTCCGGCCACGGGAAAAGAAGGGGAAAGCAGGTAATTGTATAATCCGATATTATTGTCTGCTGAATACCCGGTGACCTCATTGTGGACAATGTTGAAAAGGATCGTACTGTTCCAGTTAAATGCTCCAAGGATATTGCGGCTGCTGAGCTGGATGTCCATTCCTTTTGTTTTCAGGTCCGCATAGTTGACAAGATTTGAGTTTTCAGCGAAACTCTCCGGATAGATTCCAGTACTCGGCGGAAGTACGCTGGCCCCGATCAGGTCATTTGCATTTTTTATGTAATAATCGGCGCTTAGCGAAATCCGGTTATCGAGCACTCGGGTATCCAGCCCCAGGTTAAATGTTTTCACCTGTTCCCAGCGCAGGGACGGATTCCCGATACTCCGCACAATGGCCTGTGGAAGCCCGGTGTTCTCACCCGTCGCGGAATATTCAATGGTGGGCAGTGAACTTACATTTTTATTGACATTTCCTGCAACGCCATAGGTGGCCCGCAGGCGCAGGTAATCCATGGCAGGCAATTTAAACCAGGGTTCTTTTGTCAGTTCCCAGCTGCCGCCAACTGACCATAGTGGCGTTCCTTTCTGGTTTGTTTTCACCCCGAACAGATTTGAGCCGTCCCACCGGAGTGAACCAGAAAGGACATACCGGCTTTTATAGGTGTAGCTGGCATTTCCAAAATAGGACAGGTAACGGTCTATGAGCCGCTGTTTTGCGGAAGGAGGGGCCAGGAGCCTTGACCTGCCGCTGGGAAGTGTCCTGTAGTTTTCGGTATAGCTGTAATTATTGTCCCCCATCATCAGTTCGGGATCATAATTGTACAGGGTATAGCCCGGGTCAGTTGTCTGTACCATTTCCCTGATCTCTGCTCCCGCCAGTGCGGTTATCTCATGTTCTTCGCTAAATTTCTGCGAATAGTTCAGCTGCGCGCGCCCTGAGTGGCTCCCTGAGAAAGCGGGCGACAGCGCGCGGAACACGCCTCCGTAGGGGATGATGCGCGTACCGTCGGCCTGCGTGAAGCGGTTGACGATATTGTGCGCATAATAACTGTCCTT
>NZ_DKSP01000109.1:9290-12004 GCF_002472745.1 Sphingobacterium sp. UBA7253
GCATAATAACTGTCCTTATCATACTGTGCCGTACTGGATGAACTTCCCCTGATATATTGATAGGTAAGGCCGATATTGAAATGTGAAAGAAAATCGTACCTCAGCCCCAGGTCTGCCCTGAGCTCATCGCTGCCTCCCCGCCTGTCCATCAGTCCGCGTTCCCCGAGCGGGCGGTACTGCCAGTCCAATAGGCCATTAGCCTCTGCCTGATCCACATAGGGCTGTCTGTAATCTTTGATGATCGCTGCGGGATTCCCGTTTTCGTCCGTTAGTCTTGTATAAGGCGAAAGACCGACATGTGTGGTATTTGCTGATAGGTCGTTCAGCGTGATCTGATTATCCTGATGGTTCTGTCTGCTGTACCAGAGTGCGGCGGACAGTTCAAGTTTGGGAAATGGCCTGAACGTATTCTGCAGGTTCAGGTTTATTCGATCGTTAGCGCTCCCGATCTCGCTGGAGCGGTTTTTGTCATAGCCTCCCGAGGCATAATAGGTAAAACTGTCACCGCCTCCACGTGCTTGAATCGAATACTGCTGATAGAGAGCAGGCTGGTAAAGGTATTTCATTGCTTCTTCCCGTACTTCGGTACCTTTTAGAATGGCTTCCTGTCTTTCAAAGTCCCCGCGGCTGAGTGTTCCTTTATCCAACGCCATCAACATTTCCACATACCCGGGAAAAGGTGTCTGCTGAGCATTTTCCAGATAATATCCGCCCTTTTCGTATTTTTCTTTTTCAATCGCCATGACAGTTTCTGAGGGGAGGCGGTTCCGGCTGTACATCAGGTCGGGTTTTTGGCTAATGGTTATGTTGCTGTTTACCGAGAGCTGTCCTTTCTGTCCATACTGTCCCTTTTTTGTTGTAATGACGATCACACCGTTGCCCGCCCGTGCTCCCCATATCGAAGCAGCGGCCCCGTCCTTGAGTATCGTGATATTGTCGATATCGTTGGGGTTGATGGAACTGATGTCACCATCGTACGGAAAATTGTCGACAACGATCAGGGGACTGGCGTCGGACTGTATGGTCGCAAGCCCACGGACGCGGATATCGGATGCTTTTGTACCATTTGCAGTGACAAACTGGACACCCGAAGCGACACCGTCGAGCCGCTGAAGGATGCTGCCCCCGACGGATCGGTTCAGGAGTTTATTGTCAATAGTAGTAAACGAGCCTGTGGCCCGCTCTTTGGGGATCTGGTAGAATCCCGTATTGACAACCTGTACTTCCTCGATCGTCCGGCTGCCTTTTTCCAGAATAATCTCCAGCTTGCCTTTGAGCGATGTAACCGCTATTTTTTTTGTGCTGTACCCCATGAAGCTGATGGAAAGGCTGTCCGGCGGTACCGCATTGCCAAAAGAAAATTGACCGTTTTGGTCTGTCTTCGCCGAAACACCGCTTCTTTGCAGGGTCAGCGTTGCGCCGTGGAGGGGTACACTGTTTTCATTTCTTACGTATCCCGAAATCTGGGCATCTACATGGGGGATGAACAATAAAAATAGGATCGTGATAGTTAAGTGGCTTTTCATATTTCCTCCGTTTAGAATGGTGATTTCCACATGTACTTATCGGGAACAGCGCTTATTTCACCGGAGATCATTTTCTCCAGGATGGGCCGGGCATCCACTTTTGCATCTGTAATGCCGGCGAGCTTTCCGTTTCTGATCCAAACGGAGGGACCTGTGACTGGTATACCGCATAAATATGCATTGAGCAGATAAACCTCGGGGCCTACGAGCTGGGGTGAAGTCCACCCGTTTTTGTTTGCGGTAAGTTCGGCTTTATAGTCGTAGTCGAGCATGAGCCCGACGGCCCGCACCTGGTCTTTATATTTGGGGCCAAGTTCTTCCCACTTCTGCATCGAAGCCAGGCAGGGAGCGCACCAGGTGGCCCAGAAATCCAGTACGAGCATCTTGCCGCTGGAAAGTTCCCGCAAAGTAATACTGTCCCTGCCATAAGTGTCATTTACGATACGCAGGGGAAGGTCCAGGATATTGTCGGGTACTTTTTCGTCCACTTTGAGCGGAATAATACGCTCCGTATTTACGCTATATTCCAGCAGCGGGTATTTAGTCAGATCAGCGTCTGGATTAAAATGCAGTATCTGCCCCCGGATATTATCTTTGTTTTCTGTTCTGACAAGATAAGGGATATTTTCCCTTGTGATATTCTTAGCGGACTGCCCGGCGTCAGCCCGTGTTTCCACGGACTGTGCAGAGCATAAACTAAACATAGAAACGAAAATAGCTGTCAGTATCTTTAACAGGTTGTTTCCCCTATAAAGACGTGTTTTTATAATATCTTTTATTAGTAATAGTATGAGTGTGATCATAATATGGTCTGTTTATGGTCGAAAAATCAGCGGTGCGAAAAAGGCATACTTATCCCATTACGCTATCTGCGTTTGTTTTTAGATAGAAAATTGGTTTGTTTTTGGCTTATAATTATAAAATAACCATCCCTTAGCCCTTGGAAAATTTATGACGGATTCGGCCGGGACAAAGAGGGAGCGGTATATGGTTATTGTACCAGATTATTCCGGTGGGCACGCTAAATTTTGAAGTAATTGTTTTTTTTGATTCATGGCTCATCAAGTTTTGAGCCATTTCAATACCGATCAAAAAACATTGGGTCGGGGCTTATTGAATTGCCCAAGCTCCCATGTAGGAATGGGGAGTGATCCGAAGATCACCCTAGACGCAACCAATAAGTGCCCC
>NZ_DKSP01000109.1:12163-14440 GCF_002472745.1 Sphingobacterium sp. UBA7253
GGGGCACTTATTGGTTGCGTCCTTGAAATTTCCTACATTGCTTGGACGAGGCTCTTTATTGTGAACACCCTCTAGAGAGTGCAAATATACTATTTCTTTTTTTCTGCTAATTTTTTAATATTTCATTTATTCAAGATATTTTTAACAGATATTTTAACTTCATTAAAGGTAGGAATTTGTATTTCGAAATTAAGCCTATTTTTAGTATCTTTAGAGATACTTTTAGTGTCTATTTGATTAAATATGTAAGAGATGGGAGCTATACAGTCAAAAATTAAACGGTTCAGAGAAGCTGAGGGTATTACACAGCAAGAGATGGCAGATAAACTGCATATCCATGTGAAAACTTGGCAAAAGATTGAAAATGGAATTACGCGTCTGGACTTGGAAAGATTAAACCAGATTGCTAATGTTTATGATATACCCGTTGAAGATCTAATCAATACTGATGATAGTATTTATATTAGTGAAATAAAAGATAATAAAGTCGGTTTTAATAATTCACATGTAACCATACAAGATAAATCGGAAAATGAAACTAAATTATACGAGAAATTATTGGAAGAAAAAGATCGTATGATAGATATGCAATCCAAATTTATTGCAGAATTGGAAGAAAAATTAAGAAATAAATAGATTATAATTAATTTAAGGCTGAGAACTTGGTCTCTATCCTCCGGGATGGGGGCCTTTTTATTTTCAGTTTTAAACAAATACTGTAAAAAGTTTAGGATCATCTTGTCAATTTTGAAATCGAGATTCTTTTCTACTATAGGAGTTTCTCATTCTGATTACAGATTAGCAAGATTGCCCAATTTCAAATCTTAATTGTTGATAATATATCTGATTTTTATTAACTTAAGGAATATTTAATTCCTCTATTGAAAGGAAAAGGATCTCACATCTAGAGGATTTAAGTCAAATGGAAGGGTATGAGTAAATCGAGCCATCGAAAAATCAGCTACGGCCAAAAGGAACAGGCCCGCCGGCAGGTGTTTTACCACAGGTTGCGCATTATCTGTGAAAAAATGGTTGGCAAGGGATATTTTGAGCTTCTTCCTGAAAGTAGCCTCCGACTATTATACCTATATAGATATCCCGAGATCAAGGTGATCCTGCGTGGTAAACGTGTCATGAATGAAGAGGAGCTCAAAAATTATAAGCAAACTTTGGCCGAACTGCTCAGCGGTCAATATATCGAAACCCTGTTGGGAGAAAAGATCTCTTATGCACGCTTTTTGACTGATGCGCTTGTCCTGCTTCATTATATACAGTACAGGGTGGGCACGAGGATCAAAGGGTTTTCCAAGTTACGGGAGGTGTTCGCGCCCTATTTCACCACGACAGAGTGGTTTGGTCAGCAGCGCACGAATATTATACAGATCATGAGTATCAATGATCTACAGCTCTATGATTTTTACAGGGGTACAATACGGTTCAGTTTTGACCGGATGGCGATAGAACAATTCGGTGGGACCAATGAAATCTATATTCACCGTCTGGCCCATAGCACGACTTTACAGAACATAGACGGAAAGAAAAGGATAATAGTCCGTATGGGGGTTCCCTCTCCGGTCAAAATAGATGAATTTGACTGGATTTCTATCAAACCGAGCCAGTTGGGACTGACCAATGTTGATGAAGATATACCGCTTCCAATCTATGCCCAGCAGCATGCACTCGACCGCTTTGAAGAACGTGCGGTGTTTTGGAGAGGATACGTGCAGGCCTATATTGGATATATAATACGGGAAGGAAGTGCACGTACCATTGTTAAAAAGGATTATTTGCTGCTGGAATGTTATCTCGCTACCCATAAGGTGGGTTACTTTGTCATATCGCTCCAACGGGACAAGTGGCTGATCCGGACTTTTCTGTTCCTGACCAACTCAGGAACACCAGAGGGCAATAAACTTGAAGATATGACCAACCTGAAATTGCTCGACAGAAAACACCTGATGATAGACTGCATGGACGCTTTTTTGCTTTACGATATTGCAGGAGATAAAGGGCTACGCAAACTCTTTAACAAAGCTGGATGTGGATCCTTGATGAAATATGCTGATCAGATCAATAAACATGGAAAGGAGAGCCTCAAAAGTCCTGATTTTATATACCGTTATATGGCTATGATGAAATAAAGAAAATACCAGAGTTTTCTCTTCTTAACGGCACTTTGATTTGAACATACGATCCTATTGCCAGCGCTTAGGCCACCAAAAGGCAAGATGGTACAATTGGGTCAAGGGCGCTAGCAGGGGCAGTGTGATTGGGCGT
>NZ_DKSP01000102.1:0-18938 GCF_002472745.1 Sphingobacterium sp. UBA7253
CGCTTGATTACGGTTAAGAATTTTGGCGAAGACTTACCTGCTGGAAGTGCACCAACCACGGCGCAATCACCAATATATTACAGCCTGGAACAGAACAAAGCTGTGACACCGGATTATAAACTAACCGCACGGTGGGATATCTCTTGCTCAGAAATATACCGCAGTTTTATCAACTGCAACAATACAGCAAATGGATTTGGTAAAGGTGGACCAGGCAAAGGCGGAATCCTGATTGTCGAGAAAAAGTTTGAAGATGTAATCGATATCCCTTCAGACGCCGAGTTTCGCAAAGGTGAAAAAGCATATGGTACTGATAACTCCGGTGATTTTGGAGAAGGCTTGGGCTGGTATCTGTATGATTTTAACGGTACGTTCAAAGGCGGGGGTGCTGAAAACAAAAAACACGTCTGCTGGCCTATAGAAGGGCATACCCTAGTTGTCCGTACGGCGAATGGAAACTACGCCAAGATCAAAATGCAGAGTATCTACAAAGATCTGCTCGATTCGAAGGATTGGTATACAAATTCGCCTACACCCTACTTTTCTTTCCAATATGTACTTGCCAAAGCTGGCAGTACCAAATTTACAATTGCTAACTAAAAAAATAAGTATAGCGTACTTATTAGATACTAAACTAACATGAAAAGATTATACAGCATCTTAAGCTTCCTTTTTGTAGGATTGCTGCTAACCCGCTGCACCAAAACGGAAGAATTAGCCTTACTTCCAGCAGACAAAATACTGGAATACAAAGTCACCAACCTCCCCAATGACGAAGTTATTTATGGAGCCGTCGACAATGAGGCCAATACCATTACCGTATATGTCCCCTACTACTATGGTTTATTGGTGATAGATCCGAGCATTACACTCTCCAATGGAGCCAGTATTACAGAAGAAATTTTACCTGTTAAAACAGATGAAAAGAACCAGACGTATACTGTAAAGTCCGCTACAGGTACCACAAGAACCTATAGCTTAAAGATTGAATTACAAAGTACACCATCTTTTGAAGCGACTTTTGCATCGACATCTTCTATTTCGCTTACAAAAGGCCCTGGAGGTGCTTTTCCAGCCATTAATGGAACCTTTATGCATACCAATCCTTCATTGGTGAGTATTGCATTGATTAATCAAGAAACCAAGGAGCGATTTAAGATGGCTACGCCCAATAGCTTGAAAGTTTCGGTGATTGGATACCAATTAAGCTATACGGGTACCGAACGGGAAAACCGCATTCCATCCGATATTAAAGCAGGCACTTATGATGTAGAGGTGACCAACATCAACCATACCATTACATTAGCCAATCCGCTCAAAATTACATATCGTCAACCGGATGTAATTGTTAGCTTATCGGGTCTAAATTTGGCAAAAAATAAAGACTGGACCATTAAAGCCAACTTAGATAAAGTGATTTTAGATCCGACAGCTGTTATTATGACACTCAATGGAAAGGATTATCCATTGACCATTAAATCTTATAACCGTACCGAAATGACGGTTTCCTTACCAACAAATCTTCCAATCGGAACCTTTGATAACTTACAGATCAAATTCCAATTTAAAGACTGGGCCGATGTTGTAAAGACACAGTTGTCTCCAAGTACAATAACGGAATCATAAACAAGCATCCACAGTATGCCATGGTGGCATCAAAATTAAATAAATTAAAACAAGAGGAGATCTCAACATGAACTCAAACATCAAAACTATCTTAAAATCAGCGATGGCCGTGACTGTGCTATCGGCAGCAGTATGGGCAGCAGCCCCAACAACAGAATCAGCAACAGCTCCTTTAGCGCTGAACCAAGCTAAGGCAAATAGTAACTACACTGTTGTAGGTCAATGGTGGAGCCCAGCAGCTGCAGCAACTTGGCCTGCAGTATATGTCGACCTTGCTACAGGTGCACAAAGCTTAAGTAGCTCTGGCCAAGTTGCATTCTTTAGCCATGTAAATGGTTCGATCAAGGCTAATGGATCTTATTCGATCAGAACGGTAGCAAAAGACATCGCTTCCGTTACAGCATCAGATTGGGCAACAGCGACTCCAGTATCATCACAGGGTAGTGGCGAATGGTATGAATATGATTTAGATAGCCATGCAAACCAAGCAATCCAACCTTTGACAGTGTTGGTCGGAAATTCTTCCGGAGCTTCGTATGCTGTTAAGTTAATTAATTTTACAAATGTTGGCCAACAAGTAGTGGCAGGTCAATTACAAGTAAAAGCAGATACCAATATCGAAGTTAAGGCATTATAGTCCTTCCTATTTAATGAATGAAAGATTCCGCAACCTGGTGGATGGGTTGCGGATCTTTATAACCTAATCATCATCCGCATAACGATTTTTTAACCAAAAAAAATTATGCAACACTCATTTTTGAAAAAACAAATACATATCATTCAATTCCTAGCTATTTTTATGCTAGCATTAACATGCTGGTCCTGTAAAACCGAATACCCCAGCCTACCCTACAACGACATCGAATCCTTTAGCATTCAGGATGCTGATGGCAAAACCTTGTCAGCCAGTATTGTGAATGACCAGATTATCTTATATTGGCCACCCTTGGTGGAGCAGCCCGAAAGCATTACGCCCACTATTAAAATTTCGGAATTAGCGACAATTACTCCTGCATCTGGGACAGCAATACAGTTACAATCCGACAAACCAATTACCTATACTGTGCGGGCACAAGATGGTTCCAGCAAAAATTATACATTGGTATTCCAGTACAACCAGCCGCTGGTACAGGCAGAAATGAATCTGCTTGAAGGCAAATATTACCTTAGTTACCCAAAAAATGAGGATTTGGTAGTACGAGGAGAAAATATTTTGCCAGACGAGGCGCAAACCAAGGGCTATCTGGTCGATAAGGATGGAAAAGAGACCTTACTTTCTTTTTCTCAACCTCCAACATCTTTTATTGCACAATTTAATACTCCAGAAGATCTCAAACCAGGCAAATACCACATCAAACTGATCTCCGGACGTTACACGAAACTCACCGATGCTTTTGAGGTATTCTTACCAACATTATACAATGTCATAAAATGGCAGGATTATACTGGCAAAAAGGGCGGCGACCTGGTGCTGAACATAAACAGTAAAGAGACTTATGAACTTTATTTCAAGGCAGATTTTGACCATTTTATAGCGATTGATAACCTCAATAACGAATATACTATCAACAATGTAGTCTTTGATGTTGCAACGATGACGATAAAGCTATCCATTCCCGTATCTGTACAGGGAAACGCAATTAAATCCTTGAAGATGATGGATAAAAACGGAAACTTATTATCAGAAGGTGATTTTAACATCTCTTTAAATTAATTAACACCTTGCCTAAGATATTTTTGACCGCATATTTTCGCTATCGTACAAAACCTTTAATCACAACATGTTTCGCGGCACTAGCAGTATGCAGTTGCAGCAAGAGCGCTTCTGTCCCAGAAGAGCCTAAAGCTCCTACTTTGCCTGAAGAAACCTTACGTCAACAATATAGTAAATCGGTAACGCAATGGCCGGCTGCCACTTGGTACAACAATATCAAGGTACGTGAACTGGCCGCTTTACCTGAAAACCCATCGAAAGATAAGGCCGAGCTTGTAGCACTTGGAAAAGCCTTATTTTTCGACCCCCGCACCGGTAATGGCATGAAGACTTGCGCTTCATGTCATAATCCGGACACCTACTGGATCGACCAAAAAACAACGGCAGATGGTATCGCACTGCATCACCGCAATACACCTTCCATGGAAAATGTCTGGTACCTGGAAGGCAAACTCTTCCACGACGGCCGCGCAACGACTTATCGAGAGCAGATTGCCGAAGCCATCAACTCCCCCATCGAAATGGGCGGAAATACGACTGCTTTACCCGCTAAGCTGCAAGCTATACCAGGCTATCTTCGTTTATATGAGGCGGCTTACTCGAGCCAGACGATGAGCGTCGAAGGATTGCTGGATGCCATAGCAGCGTATTCAAGATCAATTAGCAGTGGTGAAACCACCTTTGACCGTTTTATCCAAGGAGATTACCAGGCATTAAACGATGCACAGCTCGAAGGCCTCCATCTGTTTCGCACAAAAGGGAAATGCATCAACTGCCATAATGGTGCCTTCTTTACCGATCTCGATTTTCATAACCTGGGCTATGCTGTTACCAGCAAAGGTGCCTTGGACAATGGTCGCTTTGAGACAACAGGACTGGAAACAGACAAAGGTAAATTTCGCACGCCGGGTCTGCGCAATGTGATCCATACTGCACCCTACCTGCACAATGGTAGTATTTCGAGCTTAGGTGAACTGATCAACCTGCTGAGTCAGGGCATGCCCCAAAAGACAGGACAACAGATCAATGGCACCTTATCGCCGCATATTCAAAATGTCCGATTGAGCAGTAAAGAACAGGAAAATATCTTGGCTTTTTTGGAGAGTTTATCCAGTGTACCAAACAAAACAGAACGACCTGTATTGCCCTAAAATAAAAAATCCCAAAGGGGATACCTTTGGGACATTTTGAGTACTCCACAGTAGCAGAGGCATCAAAAATTAAATAAATTGGCACAAAATTAGGCTTTTATATTAAATAAAAAAGTAAAAAAGTATTAAATTTCAGATAATTATCCATTTTGTAGCGAATCAACTACAAGGAAAAGGAACAAAATGCACATTATATAATGAGTCGAATCAGCCAAACAGTTGGTCTATTAGTTATAATAACTGCTATAACAGCTTGTCAGAACGGCAGTAAAACAACAACTTTGCCCGATGAATTTATTAGTCCAAAAACAGGAACAAAAAAAGAATTGACTCTCGACTCGATCTACCTGTATGCCAAACAGCTATACCGCTGGCAGGAATCTCTCCCTTCATATACCACTTTTGATCCGCGGACGAAATATGCACAGATAGACCCCGAACAAACGGCTTATGAGCGGGCACTTTTTGCCCTCAGCCAATACGCTTTGTATAAGAAAGATAGACCTTACGAATTGTCGACCATCCCGAATAAACCCAAATATTCATATTTGGAGCGTCGTCGTAACGACAAGAAAAGTAGTGGTCACATGGCCAGCATAGAAACACCCTACAGGTATGCTACACACCTGTCCTACTGGTCTGCTGGAAAAAAACGGATTGCTTATGTTTACATTCCCTCCTTTCCCCAGATCCAGACAGTAAAGGCCGAACTGGATCAGCTTGCAGCCGAACTGGCTCAAAAGCAAGTTACTCATCTCATCCTCGATCTACGTCATAACGGTGGTGGTTATGTGGAGACCGCAGAATATTTAGCCAACCTCATTAGCCCAGCCAAACTGGATAAAAAAGTTATGTTCAGCGAGCAATTTCATCCGAATGTACAGCAAGGCAAAGCAAAACTACTCCTTAAACAACCCTATCTGGATGCAAATGGCAAAGTGGTCCAATACAAAGGACGCCCTGCCACCCTCGCCGATGTAGATTATAGTGAAAAAGCCAATACGCATTACTTTATCAAAAAGGGACATTTCAATTCACTACAGCAGCTTTCATGCATTGTATCTGAACGCACGGCTTCGGCAAGCGAACTCCTGATCAGCAGTTTCAAACCTTATATTCCGATACGCCTGATTGGTCAGCAGACTTTTGGCAAACCCGTAGGTTTTTTTTCAGTCCACATTGGAGATTTCGATGTATACCTGGCCTCGTTTCTCATCCGGAATGCCAATGGCTGGTGTGATTATTTTGATGGAATACCCGTCGACCTGGCCTTAGCTCCGGTAGAAACCTCCCGCCATCCCGGGGATCCAAAGGAAGCCTGGCTTGCAACAGCGCTAAAGGACATTACAAAAGATGAAAATCTCACAGCAATTTCATCCACGACTTATTTTCCGGTCACAACGTTAGAAGACCGCTTGCTTAAAACAAACTTTAGGTTAAAGTAAGAAACTTATTGCAGCCGGACTTTGTCATACTTATGTTTAAATTAAAACCATTTTTCATAGATGATAAAGCAGAAAACAGCATAAATTTGTGGAAATAAATACGAATCTTTGTATAGAATCGTTATAAATAAAAATAAGAACATGTTAAGTCAACATATCAAAGAGCAAACGCACGCAGCTCACCAAAACGTAGAAGGAACGATCGTGCGCCAATTGAAAAATATTCGTTCAGAAGCAGATTACGCAGAAGTATTGAAAGGCTTTTATGCTTATTTCCGCGCCGTAGAAGATAGTATCGCTCCTTTTGTTACCGCAGAAGTATTGCCAGATTTGGCCGAACGCCGCAACTCATCTTACATCAAAAGCGACATCGAAGCTTTGGGTGGAAACGTAGATAACCTGCCAGAAGCAAATGCACCAGCTGTAGCAAATGTACAGGAAGCACTTGCATCATTATATGTCCTAGAAGGTTCAATCATGGGTGGTCCGTATATCGTGCAGATGCTCAACAAATATGGCGTTACCAAAGGAACTTCTTTCTTCGAAGGTTATGGCGAAAATAGTCGTGACATGTGGGCTGGATTTACAGCGGTATTAAACAAATATTCAGAAGATCCGGCCACTTATGATCGCGCAGTAGAGATTGCTAACCAAACTTTTTATAACTTTGGCGAAGTATTCACTCCTATTGCCAGTGCGAACTAAAATTGGAGTGTTCGTGTTTAATCCCATAAATGGAGCAAAAAGACAACAAATCTAAATGGCTTAAGCGTGCCGGAATTGGAGCATTTCTCTTCTTTCTGGCCAAAGGACTCATATGGCTCGCTGTATTCTTTTTCGCAGCGAAGTCCTGCAGCATATCTATATAACACAACGTATGAAGCATTCATCTAACGCTCAAAAAAGTATGTTAGATGAATGCTTCTATTCAATGAGACCTTTTTCAATCCAATCCGCTTTTTTAGCCCAGAGTAGTCTGTTTTTTTACCTCGAGCGCCAATGTATTCGGGTTGTGTTCGTATTGTGTTCGGACCACCTTCGGAGCTCGACAATCTGCTGATCATTATTGACCAAATTCTGACCAGGTAATTCCTGTTCAGGGTCTGTACGATAGCTGTTCAGCAGCTGTACAATATCTGTATCGCATCCGAATAAGGTACGAAGCAAGAACGAATCCGCTCCACACCTCCTGCCTTCTGACCTTATACTTTTGTAAGCACTGTCCGATACAGCTCCATCCCCTCATGGCTGATCACCTGACAAGCTATTTCTTCGCTACTGATCGAGAAAGAGAAAAACCCGTATTGATCTTTCGCAAAACGACTATACGGCAGATCGGTTTTTACAGGCGTCACCTCTGACCCTGCCCCCGAGATAAACTGATGAAACTTCTTGCCTTCCACTTTTAAGTGCTGCAGCGAATGTTCATGTCCTGAAAGGTAGATATCTACTCCCCGCTTTTCAAAGATAGACTCCAAGACTTTTCGAACCGCCAGGGTGTCGTAATTCGTCGTCCGCGGCCCCGCCGTATACAGCGGATGATGACCGACGACAATTTTCCAATGGGCATCCGAATTTTCCAGTAGCTGATCTAGCCAGGCCAGCTGTTTCTCGGTTTGCTGTCCCGCAACATGTGGCCCATACTCGCTGTTACTGTAAAATTCAGGAATCATCGGATTAGTATCGATAAAAGCCATCAGTACTTTTTTTCCATCCTTAAGTGCAAATGTCTTGCTGTAATAACGCGCAGGCATCTTCCAACGTCTGCTGATCGTACTATAACGTACCTGTGCATCGGGATCTGATTTATAATCGTGGTTTCCCAAAATGGGATACCAGTCCCATTGCAGCGAAAATGCGGTATAGATATTTTCAAACGAATAATGCCACAGGGGATCATGTTCACTGACCACTCCGGAAGGGTAAAAATTATCACCGGTAGAAATGATAAAGTCATTGGGATGCTGATCGGCCCATTGGCCCATCTGCCCCGCTACAGCCAACTGATGGTCGGCACCATTGCGTCCCCAGTCGCCTACAGCCATAAAATGAAGATCATAGGCATCTTTGGGTTTCAAAAGCTGTTGTATATCTTCGCTTTCAAGTTGCGTAGGTTTTGTCAGACCGAAACTACTGAGCGTAATTCCGCCCAGGCCGGCTGTAATCGCCGTGCCCAGGGAATTTTTCATAAAAGTTCTGCGTTTCATCAATAGATTTTAATAACCAGGATTCTGTTGCCAGTGGGTGTTTACGTTTAATACAGTTGTTGGTACAGGGAAAATACGACGGAACTTCTCGCTCATGCCGGCAGGATACAGCGATCGGAATCCCCAGTTATCTTCAAATTTTCCGTAACGGATCAGGTCATTTCTACGCCAGGACTCATCAGCAAACTCACGTGCCCGCTCATCCAACAGATCCTGTAGACTTGGGGCAGCCGTGAGTACAGGTGCATTGACATAGGCTCGGATCTGATTAACCAAAGATTGTGCGGTCTGACCATTGGTCGCGGTAGCCCCACGGAGTATAGCCTCCGCTTTCATCAACAGGATATCGGCATAGCGAAATACAGGTACATCATTGCTCTGATTACGCTGATTGGCTGATGTAACGGCTACGTCCATATAAAACTTAATGGATCTGTACCCCATCGAGCGTCCCTTTTGGTCATTACCTACATTCAGCGTGGCCGCACCATCCGAACGCAAAGTAATTTCTTTAGTGGTCTCCAGTTGCCAATCAAACTGCGCATCTGCATCCGCAGCATTATAATCCTGATCTATGCCGCGTTTGGAAGTTCTGATCAGAAAAGGACGAGTCTTATCTTCTGTATAATTTGACCAATAATATTGCTTACCGCCGATGTATGAGGCATTTCTTTCGTCGCCTTCCAGATTAAATTTCTCCAAATAGCTTGGTAATACACGGAAAGTCCCCCCAACACTTTGAGGCAATGTTGCAAACTGATTTTGGGCACTTCGATGTATCCAGAAGCGCGAATAAGTCATACCCTGCTGTTTTTCACGATCATAGGGTATGGCAAATATAAAATCCTTTACCTGATAACCATTATCGGGGCGGAATTTGGCCATAAACTTGTGGCTTGTCAGGTTAAACTGTCCTGAGGAAATAATCTGGTCGCACATCGCAACCACATCATTTAATTTTTCATTTTGTATACTTGGATTGTAATTGGCTACGTCCGTAGCCGTATAAACAGCCCAGTTGAGGTACAACTTAGCCAGCAATGCTTCGGCCATATATTTCGTTGCTTTTCCATAGGTTGCTACAGAAACTGTGGTCGGTAACAAATCCTTCACCGCAAGCAATTCGGCCTCAATAAAACGGCAAATTTCAGCACGGCTTGAACGTGCGGGGACAGCATCAACAGGCCCTGTGATCAATGGTGCGGCGCCAAAATTATCCATCAGTATAAAATAATAATAAGCACGGATTGCGCGGGCAGGTGCCGTCAGCTTTTCTTTATCTTCCCCGAATAATGCAATGGCATTATTGGCTAAGGTGATTCCAGTGGAAGCATCGTTCCAGATACTTGGTAAGAGGCCGTTGTCTGCGTTCCAATTGTGCAGATGGAATTCGCGGTATCGACCGCCATCAAACCAGTCTGTCCCCATGGAAACACTCACTGCTTCATCCGCCGAGAGTGTTTGGGCCATCCAATGATCGCGCCCCATTGCGCCACGATAGGCGGCATATACATCGGCAAGAATTGCCTCGGCTGCACGTTCCGAATCCGGAAATTCCGTCAGCTGTAATTTTATATCAACATCCAGATCGGTACAAGATCCCAGCGAAAAACTCAATGCTGATAAGGTTAATAAACGAATTAATAGTGTTGGTTTCATATACATTAGTTCTTGTTCTATAGGCCATGTGGCATGCACCATTTATGTCAACAGGATTGTTTCGATAAGAAGTTTTCCATCCCACAGGTCTGTCTTATAAATTAAAGTTAAGGCCAAACATAAACGTTCGCGTCCGTGGGTAGGTCTGACGGTTATCAATTCCCGGTGTTAGGCCTCCCAAGCCCACCTCGGGATCAATACCTTTATATTTCGTCAGCACAAATACGTTGTTCATCGTTGCATATACTCTTAGGTTTTTAATCGGTATATTTTTCATCGGTATCGTATAGGCCAACGTAACATAAGCCAAGCGTAGATAGCTTCCATTCTCCAGGTAACGATCCGATAGGTAATGTGCATTGATATCCGTCATGCGCTCGGTTTCCACAACGCTGGCAAGCACGTTTTTTTGCCCAGCATTACCAACAACGTTTGAATGGCGCGCTCGGGTAGCGTTCATAATTTTCTGTCCAAAAGCACCTTGGAACATTCCATTTAAAGAAAAATTCTTATATGAAAAGCTATTGTTCCAACCCAGTGTCAACTTGGGCTGTGGACTTCCCGTCACAGCCTGATCTTTCTTCTGTGGCGTTGTGGTTGTTTCGCCTGTACGCTCGCCCGTTTTCTCATCTCTGGTATAGAATACCGACACCCCTTCATCGTTGTAGCCTGCCCATTCCCAGGTATAAAACTGACCTATAGGTGCTCCCGGTGTCAGCCTCTGCTGAAATACATTGGTCTGCCCAGCCCCACCGAGATCCGACAATTCGATATAATCCTGCGTAAACTGCTCGTTGGCAATGCTCACCACCTTATTGGTATTGTGCGACAGCACCAATCCGGTATTCCATTTGAAATCCTCTTTATCAATGGCCTTTGCATTCAGACTCAGTTCAATCCCCTTATTCTCAATTTCACCAACATTGGCAGTCAGCGTTGGATAAATATATTTCGATTTGCTTACCTGATAATCATAAATCAGGTCACTTGTTTTCTTTTTATAGACCTCCAAAGACCCTGTCAGACGATTTTTTAGAAACCCGAAATCCAGGCCTAGATTAATCATACTGGTTGTTTCCCATTTGAGGTTCGGATTGCTATTGCGTAGCACCATCAAAGTACGTAATGGGCTTACCTGACCATCGGCACTTACATAATCGAAAAACTTGGATGAGGCACCACGTACAGACTGCGCTGTAAATGCGTCAAAGCCCAATGAGTTGCCACTCACCCCGAAACCTGCACGCAGCTTTAAGTCATCAAAAATTCCGGTTTCACGGATGAATGATTCCTCCGAAAGGCGCCACGCTGCAGACACCGAAGGAAATGTCGCCCAACGATTGTTGGTTCCGAAAGCCGAGGAACCGTCGCGTCTTACCGTCGCCTGTAGGAGATACTTGTTATTATAGGCATAATTCACACGACCATAAACAGATATCATACGCAAGGTGGAAAGATAATAGTTCCCAAAGCCCAACAAATCAACTACATTGGCCATACCCGGATTATAATAACTCAAATCATCACTGTAATAATCGGAAGTCGTCAATTGAAAGCCATCGTTATTGTTGTTCTCCTCCCATGAATAACCTGCCAGTGCAGCTACCTTATGTTTTCCGGCGAATGTCCTTTCATAACTCAGGTTCATTTCCATCACTTTCCGTTCATCTTCTACCGCGGCACGGATAGATTTACCATTCTGACCACGTGCTGCCATCGAAAACATGGAGTAGTACTGAGCATTGTTAAACTGCCTATTTTGCAGCGAAAGATCAATATTATAGGTTAACCCGGGCAAGATCTCATAGCCCAGTTTCGCATGCGCTTGGAGCACCTTAGTTTTAGAAAAATTTGTATTCTCTTCAATTAAGGAAAGTGGATTGGCATATTGCGAACGGTCGGCTTTTTCAAACCAGGAACCATCGGTATTTCGGACCGGCGATACAGGCAGGTAATAGTACATCGCATCATAAACGCTGAGTCCCTGATCCAAAGCAAGCACATCATTCTGCTTGGTGATACTTGCGTTGATATTGAAAGAAGCCGTCAGCCGATTATTCAGCGCCTTGGTCTGCAAAAACGCTCGAGCAATCTGCCGCCCCATATCAGTCCCTTTGATAACGCCATTGTTTTTGATGGTATTGAGACTAATGCTATACTGTGTTTTTTCTGCACCTCCAAGAATGGATATATTATGGTTGTTCGATATCCCTGTTCGCTCAACAGCTCTTTGCCAATCGGTATCTGCCCCCAAGTCGTCCGTTGGTTCCATCGAAAATCCATTATCATTGACATAAGACCGGTATTGCGCTGCATTCATCATCTCATAATGCTTAGCCACTTTATCGATCGCCAGATAGCCGTTGTAATTGATATTGGTCTGCCCTGATTTTCCACGCTTCGTTGTAACGATAATAACGCCATTGGCCGCTTTTGAACCATAAATTGCGGTCGCTGAGGCATCACGAAGCACGTCAATAGAGGCTATATCATCGGGCGCTACCAAAGCCAGCGAAGCGCCCGGGACCCCATCGATCACATAGTAGGGTTCCATCGCTTCACCACTACGTAGCGTTGAAGCTCCCCGGAGACTAACGGAAGGCGTAGCATTGGGATTACTGTTGTTGCTCGAAATCGTCAGGCCGGCAACTTTCCCCTGCAGCATCTGTGCTGGCGAAGTAAATACGCCGACGTTCGCATCTTCTGCTTTGATGGTGCTGATGGAACTCGTCAGGTCCTTTCTGGATACACGGCCATAGCCAATGACGACCTCATCCAGTTTAACCGCACTCTGCTGAAGCTTCACACTCAACGACAAAGGCTTTCTTGCTTCAACGACATAACCCGATAACGTATCGGACTGAAATCCTACCGCCGAAAACACAAATCGATAGCCTGCATGTTCTACTAAATTCTGAAAATGGAATAGCCCCTGGCTATTTGTACTGGTGGTCACACTTGGACCTCCATTATCCTGAATGGCCTTAACGCTGACTCCAGGGAGAAACTCGCCCTTTTCATTTTGTACAGCTCCTTTCACTTGTTGCTGCTGCGCATGTACATGGGTAAGTCCAGCGGAAAGCAACGCAAAAATAAGCAGGTTCTTTTTTTGTGGATTTTTCTTGTTGAGCATATCTGTTAGTTGTTTAGATGTTCAGTAATTGTATTTTCCTGTTTGTATAGCGTATAACTTCCATCCGCATTGGCGACAAAGCGCAATTCATTGATCAAGCAGATTGTTGTCAAGATATCCTTCAATGAATCGTGATGTACATCAATCTCACCTGTATAATGGATGGCGGCAATACCCTTGTCACCCAAATGGATCTGTTTTTCAAATGCTGTTTCTAACGCCTTTAACACAGCAGGCATCGGTGTATTTTTCAGATTTAACAAATCCGGGGCAGACAGATCAGGCATGTTCAATGGCTGTTTTTTATTGACGGCTTCAATTCTTGTTGCACCTCGTGAATCAACCGTCAGCTTTTGGCCCGGGTCAGCTAAAAAAATCTGTTTGAAACCGTTTGTAAGCGAGGATACAAGCACCTTACCTGTATGTAATGCCACAGTCATAGCCTGACGCTTCAATTTGGTATTAATGGTAAAGGATGTACCAAGCGCCGTTGTTTTAGTCCCGCTGGCAAACACCGAAAATGGGCGTTTCGGATCCGATGCTACATCAAAGTAGGCTTTACCGCTAAGTTCAATATCACGGGCATTGGCAACAAAATTTTTTACATAGCGAATATGGCTTTGTGCGAACAACCGCACATGGGATCCATCGGGTAGATCCAGCGTTATACTATAGGGATTTTTATTTTCTATTGAAGTCCAGACTGTATCTTGATGCGCTATAACTGGTTTAGCAGTGGACCGCTGAGCATCTGGCTGTACAACTGAATCTTTTGTCCACCAGGTAACAAAATGGAAGGAAAAGAAAAAGAGAACTGCAGCTGCGGCACTGTATCGCAGTAGCTTTACCAACCGATACCGATGTAATGCCTTTCGATCCTGCGCTTTTTCCTGATTTTGAATGGCAGCCTGTATAAGCGTTTTCATCGTTTCAGTAGGCACAGGCTCCTCCATTGCTGTGCTATCAAATTTCTCCCAATCTTCGTCCTTGAAAAGTTCGTTCACGAGGAAGGGCATTTTCCAGATCTTCTTTTTGATCTGATGCTGCTTTTTATCATGCTTCATACTCCTATTACGCAGGCCAGCACGACATCCCTTAGTTCTTAACAATTATTTAATAAAGGGCGCCGATACTTAACATAAAGGACTTATAGCATAATGGAATAGAGATGTTGTTTGAGTTGAAGAAGTGCTTTACTAATATGCTGTTCCACGGTTTTTGTGGAAATTGAAAATTGAGCGGCAATCTCTTTATGGGAAAGACCTTCTTTACGGCTCAGTTCAAAGACCTTCCGACGCATCGTCGGCATATTCTGGATATCTTTTTCCATCATACGCAAAAGGTCTTTATTTTCAATTGCCCGGATCAGACTATCGGTAAAAGGTGTCACTGCTGTCTGCCCTTCGTATTTGAAACGTGTAGCCTCCTTGCGCAGCAGATCGATCATGACTTGCCGCGCCATACCGAAAAGCTGCAACAGAATACTGAGCTGCTCGTCGAGCTTCTCCCTTTGGTTCCAGAGTTTGATAAAGGTCAGCTGCGTTACCTCCTCTGCAATATAATCCGATTGCGTACGCTTGAGTACAAAACCGTAAATCTGTCGATGGTACTTTTCGTATACGAGATTGAAGCTTTTCTGATTGGAAGATTTGATAGGCTGAATGTGTTCCATTGCGCTGTCAAAAATAAAAGCACAAGGTTTCCTCTGTATTAAGTTAAGATCAATATTAAATTAAACAAATTGAATATATAACCTCTTCAATTAGCAGAATTCATTTCTGATTGTACAAATTTTATTATAAAACAAGCAGAAAACTCCCTATAATTGCAGTCGGGAATATTTCATTTCATAGTGAAATCCCCAATCAGACATGACCATAACAGTTAAAACGTTACGCTATCAGCAACATGTCTTATCAATAATTATATGAAATAACGATACGATGAAAAGGAATATCTTTTTTATTTTAATATGCTTTGTATTACTAGCTAACCTGGCCATCTGCCAAGAAAAAGACGTCGATTTTAGCAAAGCCTATATTGCCCAAAACGACGGCAAGACAACTGTTGAAATCAATGAGGCACAGGAACTCATCTATATTATCTTTGCGATAACTGACTTTGGTAAGGAAAATCCAAACATGACCAAGCAGAATACGGCGTATTTTGAAGAGGTCAAAGCGCATTTCACCCCATTTTCCAATCTGCCTATCGTAAAGAAATTTGACCAGCAGCTGCGAGAGAATCTAACCAACTATTTCCTCTTAGCGGCCAATGTATATGGCTTTAAGTTCAAAAACGACCAATTAGTACCTACAAACATCTATATTTTTCCAGCAAGAGGAGTTGGAAATTATCAGGTGAAATCAAATCCTATCCCCGCTTACAAAAACGACCTGGAAGAATTCGCCAGACAGAGTGGATACCGGACATTCTACAAAGAGCATCAAGGCTATTACGACAGCCTTCGTACAGCATATCAGGAGTATGCTTCCATTGCCGAGCAAAAAGAATGGTTAGAAAAGAAATTCGATTATACAATCAATAGCTATCGTGTATTGACTTCCCCCCTGATTGCCGGAATGAATGCGACCCACACCTTCAAGTACAAAGGTTTCAAAGAAATTTTGCTTTTTTTACCCACCCTCCGCGAAGACGAATCCTGGAGCCCCAAATTCAAAAAAGCATTCAATACACGCATTATTTTTACGGAGATAGACCACAACTACGTAGGTCCATTGAGCGAAAAAAACAAAAAACAGATTGATACCATATTCAATAATAGGGACTTATGGGTCGATATAGAAAACAAAAGTACAGTTCATTATCCAAGTCCGGTAAAAGTATTTGATGAGTATTTAACCTGGGGGCTTTTCATCTTATATTGTTACGATAAGTTTGGAAATGATCATGATCTTTTTGGCCAGATTGTTGAAAACGTCAACGATATGATGGTCAATAAAAAAGGATTTCCCAAAGCAGATGAATTTAACGCCGAATTGTTCCGCCTGTATAAAGACAATAACCCGAAAGATATTCAGAGCTTATACAAGCCACTGCTGGACTGGTGTGAGAAAGAAAATTAGCGCCATCCCGATAATATTTAGTAAATTAAGGCTGAGAAGGAAATAAGCCGCCAGAAATGTGAATGTATACGACCATAAGGAATCAGCATAGCATAAGGGGATGATCGTCGAAATATATTTAAACACAATACGTACGGAGAAACAATTATGAACATTAGATTTATCGGTTCTGGCAGTTATATTCCATCAAAAAAAATAACCAATGCAGACTTCGCCGACCATCTTTTTTTGGATGAAAATGGGTTGCCGTTCAAGGAGCCGGCTTCTGTCATTGAAAAATTTAAGGCAATCACCGGCATTGAGGAACGCCGCTACGCCGATCCTGACCAAGTGGCTTCAGACCTTGCTTTCCTAGCTGGTCAACGTGCCATTGAAGACGCCGGTATAGCTGCGGAAACATTGGACTATATTATTGTTGCACATAATTATGGCGATGTGCAATCTGGCAAAATCCAATCGGATACTGTACCCAGTTTAGCAAGCAGGGTGAAGAAAAAGCTCGGTATCAGCAATCCAAAATGTGTGGCTTATGATCTACTATTTGGCTGTCCGGGTTGGAACGAAGGCGTATTGCATGCCAACGCTTTCATAAAATCAGGTATGGCAAAGCGCTGTATGGTCATTGGCGCAGAAACGCTTTCCCGTGTTATAGATCCTTTTGACAGAGATTCGATGATCTATGCGGATGGTGCTGGCGCTGTAATCATCGAAGCCACCACGACAGAGCAAGGGCTCCTATCGCATGAAAGCGCAACTTATGCGCTTGAGGAAGCGAACTATATAAATTTCGGAAGCTCTTATCAACAAGAGCAAGACCCTGATATACGGTATATTAAAATGAAAGGACGCAAAATCTATGAGTTTGCACTCAGCAAAGTTCCTTTAGCCATGCAGGCTTGCCTCCAAAAAGCGCATATCGATATCACGGCAATCAAAAAAATACTGATCCACCAGGCCAACGAGAAGATGGACGAAGCCATTCTGATGAGATTTTATGCACTATACGGTACAGTACCCCCGCCCGATATTATGCCAATGACCATCCATACATTTGGAAATAGCAGCGTGGCAACCATTCCTACGCTCTATGATCTCATTGCCCGTGGTCAGTTAGACAATCAATCCCTGCAAGAAGGCGATATCATCCTATTTGCGTCTGTTGGCGCCGGTATGAATATCAATGCTTTTACTTATCGGGTTTAATGTAATTTTGCGACTACATCGTGTAGCTATTATGCTAACACAGAGCCTGCATAGGATTTATTTCATAAAAAATAACAAAACACTGTATATATCAATATTTTATACTTAAATTTGTATTATAATCGGCTCCGCCTTTGCTTATCTGAAATCGTCAAGTTATACTTAACACTCAGTTTTCGCATTTTCAGAAGCTTTTTTGTTAGCAAAACGGAGGTAAAGACCTTTTTGGACTTGAGTCAATCCAAGATCATTAAAATCAAATCCTATTTCTTGCAAAAAATCGATTAACTATTGTTCATATTCATTTATCACAATAGTGCAGTACAGATTACTTTAATATAATTTATAAAACAATGCAAGAAGGAACTATTAAATTCTTCAACCAAACAAAAGGTTTTGGTTTTATTACGCCTGCTGGTGGTGGAGACGACATTTTCGTACACGTATCTGGTTTAATCAACGAAGTACGCGAAAATGACAGTGTAACATTTGATGTAGAAAACGGTAAAAAAGGCGTTAATGCAGTTAACGTACGTATCGCATAATTAAGTAAACACACAAGAAGATAATTTATTTATCTTCTTGCGAAGTGTAACGGGCAACCGTTACACTTTTTTTTATCCATTCCATACCCAAGTACCGCAAAAAATCGGACGACTTATCGGTCTGGCATATGGAAGACTTTTTACAATCCAGCCAACATCACTTCTTCCTGTCGCAGAAAATATGGACTGCTATCTTTGAATCTCCCGCGCTTCCTGGAATACTTTCTGATGATATCAGCAACAACATCATCGGTGAGCTCATGCCCCTCTAACGTCGGAAAACCCTCCCAGCGTACAATGCCATCCGGATCTACTAAAATACAGTGTGGGATTCCCTGTACTTCGAGCTGTTTCTTCAACTTCGCTTTCGTATCGATCGCTGAGAAATAATCTATTTTAATCTCCTTCGCCTTTTTAATGACCTCTGCTTTTTCATCCGAAAGGCCAATGATCACGAGTTTATCACCATACTTCTTATGCCATTCATTGAGTTCGGGAATTACTTTCCGGCAGGGGCCACACCAAGTAGCCCAAAAATCAATAAGGATAAACTTACCCTTTGTATCAGGCACATCTGTGAGCCACTGCTCGACCTCAAGTTTTGGCGCCTTTTGATTCAAAATTGATTTTGCCCACAATTTCTTATTGTTGTTGCTCTCCTGCGTATGACCGATTACATGGATCAGGCAAAACGCAAATAATAAGAAAGCTTTTAGGATAAATTTTACATTCATAAAACAGCTTGTTTAGTTCCCCTAATTTATGGATTTTTTTCCACAATTATTTCATCCTTTCCTCCCACATATCGTCTTTTCAAAGACACCTTAGCGACCTTTATAAGACAAAACAACATCTGTACTTTTAATTGATATAAAACATACAATACGCTGTATATAAATAATTAGCATATTTATTAAAAACACAACAACTTAAATTTATTTGCTGTACGGCTCATGATTTCCCGAATGGAGCCAGCCCGGCATCCCTATAAAATAACAGCGCACGATCGACATTTCCACGGCAAAATCCAGATCCTAATCCATCCTCACAAAAGCTAAATTGAAGCGCTCAGCATACAAAAACAACGAAGTGGGCCGGCCCTTTATCCCATTCGTCAAGATAATGCACAAGTTGACCGCATTCTCTTGTAGCAAAGTGTAGGATAGCCC